>JBAZPA010000009.1:0-14386 GCA_041648435.1 archaeon | reverse complement strand
AAGCTTCACTTACAAAAAAGCGTTAAAGCTGCACATTCAAAACATCGGTAAAAGCGGGATAAACAGGAAAGCGATGTTCTTTTTTGACGGAGCATTAAAAACGTAAGAGCGGGATTTGGATGATTTGCCTCGGAATCGAAAGCACGGCGCACACCTTCGGCGTGGGAATCACGGATGAAAAGTGCAGGGTTCTCGCGAACGAAAAAAGCGTTTTTTGCGCGGAAGCGGGGGAAGGGATAAAACCGCGGGAGGCCGCGGAGCACCACGTTGCGAACGCGAAGCGCGTTATAAGCGAGGCAATCGGGAAAGCGGGAATTTCAGCGAAAGAAATCGGGCTGATTGCATTCTCGCTCGGACCCGGACTCGGGCCGTGCCTCGAAGTCGGCGCCACTGCCGCGAGGGCGCTGTCCTTGAAATACGATTTGCCGATAATCGGAGTGAATCACCCGATTGGCCACATTGAAATCGGGAAAGCGAAAACGAATTGCTCGGACCCGATTGTGGCATACGTTTCCGGGGGAAACTCGCAGATAATCGGCTATGGGGAAGGCAGGTACAGGGTTTATGGAGAAACACTCGACATCGGCGTCGGAAACTTATTGGACATGTTCGGAAGGAAACTCGGAATCGGTTTTCCCGCGGGGCCGGTTTTGGACAGGATGTATTTTGAAAGCAGTGAAATGATTGAATTGCCTTACACTGTAAAGGGCATGGACCTGAATTTCAGCGGTCTCTACACAGCGGCAACAAAAAAAATAGGGAGTACAAAAAAGGAGGCGCTTGCGCACTCGCTCCTGCACACCGCGTTTGCAATGGTGACCGAAATAACCGAGCGCGCCCTGGCGCACACAGGCAAAAACGAGGTTCTTCTTACGGGGGGGGTTGCGGCATCAAGGGCATTGCGCGAAATGATGCAAAAAATGTGCTCTGCGCGCAAGGCAAAAATGTTCGTGCCGGAACCGGCATTGTGCACTGACAACGGCGCAATGATTGCATGGCTCGGAATCCTCATGCACAAGGCGGGAAACAGGATGGCAATCGGGGAAACTATTCCAATACAGAGGTTCCGCGCGGACCAGGTGAACGCGAACTGGGTGAAAGGCAAAAAGGGAAAGTTTCATTGAAAAATTTCCTTCAGCACGCCTTCAAGGCTTCCTAGATTTTTTATTATCCTGTCCGGATTCGCGGCCGCTAACGCCTTTCGCTTCGTGTTTCCGCTCAGAACCGCGATCGCCTTTGTGCCCGCCGCCTTTGCGGCGATTACATCATAAATATTGTCGCCCACGAAAACCGCCTCGCACGGCTTCACCCGAAGTTTCTTCAGCGCAAGAATTATTCCGTCCGGCGCCGGCTTCACTTTCGCGGAGTTCTCGCGGCCGATTACCGCGCCGAAGCGCTTGAGCAAACCGAATTTTTTCAGGGAGACACGGACTGCATAAACTGAATTCCCGCTTACCACCCCCAACTTATAATTCCGCGAAAGCGATCCGATTGCGCACCTCGAAAACGGGAGAATCCCGCTTTTTTCCGCACCCTCGATTTCCATTCTTTCAAGCATTTTCAGGAAACGTTTCCTTTTCTTCAAAGGCAGCTTCTTGTAATTGAGGTTGGCTTCAACGAAATAAGCCAGACTTGATTTGAGGTCGTCAATGTCGGGGCATTTATCCGGGAAAAATTTTTCCACCTCTATTATCACCTTGCGCCAGTCCACATCAAGGCGGAGAATCGTGCTGTCCAAGTCAAAAATCACGGCACGCGTTTTCATTTCATCGCCAATTTTGCCAACCTTAATTGCACGGATTCATTTAATTCAATTGCGCCGGTTCCTGCCCGAATAAAACACGAAGTAAACTGGAAGCGAGGCGAGGATTATCGCGCCACCGACGAAAATAATCGGGACATTGAAGCCCGCAATGTCCATTGCCCCGGAAATCTGGAAGAGCATGAAAACGCTCAGAATGCAGCCAAGAACTCCCGTAACGGGAATTCCGGCAACGCTGAAGGGGACCCTGAATTCGCGCCTCGCATCGGGCTCGCGGAAGCGCAATGCAATGAGCGAAGCGTTGACCGCAAAGAAAATAACGAAGAGCCCGAGATTCGTGAGGGCGGCAATCTGGCTTATTCCGCCAACGAAAACGAAGAGAATCGAAATTATCGCCGCGGAGGCAATCGCGACGTAAGGGGTTCCCGTAATCCCATGAACTCTTGCAAAATGGCTCGGGAGAATGCCCTGCTTTGCCATTCCATACACGCGCCGCGAAAACGCGACGAGCGAAACAAGCAAGGTGCTCATCGTGGCAATCATAGCGATTATCGCGAGCACCCCGATTACCTGGCCGCCTGTTGCCCTCTGCGCAACCAATTCCATCGGCGCGTTCGACTTGGAAAGCTCCTGCCACGGGACAACGCTCACGACCGCGAGAGAAACCGCAATGTAAAGGATTGTTGAAATCGCCAAAGCCAAAAGCAATGCTTTGGGGATGTTCCTGCGCGCATTCTTCGTTTCCTCGGAAAGGTTCGCGACGTCCTCGAAACCCAAGTAGGCGAAGAAAATTAGCGCGGCAGCCGAGGAAATCGGCGCGAGCATCCCGAAGCCCTGAAGGTTTCCCGGCACTTCAAGGTAATTCACGCTTCCAAAGAAGGGGATTGCAACTGCGATTATCGCAATCAGGCCCAAGACCTCTATCAGGGTGAAACCGATGTTGAGTTTCGCGGATTCCTTTATTCCCCAAAAGCTGAGCAATGAAAGCGCCGCTACGAGGAAAATTGAAATCACGAATCCGGGCAAGCCGATGAAGGTCCGCGCGTAGCCCGCGAATCCCACTGCAACCGTTGAAATCGTGAGAATGCCGGCGTAAAGCGTGGTCCAGCCGATGAGGAAAGCGACTTTCTTTGACCTGAAGGCGTTTTTCGTGTAAACGTATTCCGCGGCGGCCTTGGGCATCATCGAGCTCAATTCCGCGTAACTCAATGCGGTAAACATTGCGGTTATCGCCGCGAAAACGAATGAAAGCCAGACCGCGTTTCCCGCGATTCCGGAAGCGCTTCCAATCAACGCGTAAATTCCGCCGCCCACAATCACTCCGACGCCGTAGGCGGACGCCTCAAACAGGGTAATGCTTCTCTTGAGCGCGGGCAAAATACCAACTCACACTTTGAGGCCGAACCGCAGGTAAAGGTAAGCCAGAACCACCAAAACGAAGCCGATGAGGTTTTCGGGATAGGGAATCACGTTTATTCCCGGGGCGAGCCACACCGCAATAGCGATTACGATTACGAGTTCGAGGAAAAGCTTTCCGATTACAAGGGGATTTTTCGCCTTCTCGAATTTCTCCTTCGCCTTTTCTTTTATCGCAACGGTCGCGCCGGAATTCAATTCCCTGAGGCTCACGCTTTTCTTCCGCTTCATTCAAACGACTTGGAAAAAACTGTAAATAAGCTTACCTATTTTAATGCGATTCAAGGAAAATTGTTTCGAGGGGAAGAATTTGGCTCGGGAAAAAATAATTTCAATGGGCGCGGAAGCGATTCTCTTGAAAACCGAATTCTGCGGAAAGAAGGCACTGCTCAAGCTGCGAAGCCCGAAGGAATACAGGGACAAGGCGCTTGACCTGCGCATCAGGACGCAGAGAACCAAAACCGAGGCACTGATGCTGCACAAGGCAAAGCTCTGCGGGGTAAGGACCCCGATTGTTTATGCGGTTTCGCGAAAGGAATGCGGAATCACAATGGAATTCATTGAAGGAAGGAAGCTCAAGGACTGCCTTTCGGGGAAAACCCTCTGGGCGTGCCGCGAGGCGGGAAAATTGGCTGCAAAACTGCACGGCGCGGGAATAATTCACGGAGATTTGACAACGAGCAACCTGATAATCGCTCCCGAGGGGGTTGTTTTCGTTGACTTCGGCCTTTCGGGCCAGAGCAATGACCGCGAGGCCGAGGCGGTCGACCTTATCGGCTTCAAGAAGACCTATTTCGCAACCCACTGGCGCTATCCCAAGGGCTGGAAGGAGTTCCTCGCGGGTTACGACTCGGTTTCCAAAGCGAAGTGGATGGAAGAAAAAATCGCTGAAATAGAGGCGAGGGCGAGGTATGTCTGAGGCGGAATGCCTTGGCAAAGCAACCTATAAAAAGCTTGCGTGCCACAGGAATTACAGGCAATTTGCTTCAACCAATTGCTGATTTTTAGGCTCAGGCTTTCTCATCAAGGTGGACAAATGGCAAAAATGCATTCGGGCGGAAGGGGAAAAAGCCACTCAAAGCCCCCGATGTCGAAGGAATCCGCGGAATGGGTGGAATTCAAGCCCCTTGAAATCGAGGAACTGCTGCTTTCGCTCGCAAACAAGGGAAAAACCCCCGCGGAAATCGGCCTCATTCTGAGGGACCAATACGGCATTCCGAAGGTGAAAAAGCTTCTGAAGAAAAGAATCGAGAAAGTGCTTGCGGAAAAGGGAATGACAGCGGAATTCCCGAGGGATTTGCTTAACCTCATAAGGCGCTCGGTGCAGTTGAAAAAGCACATGAACACAAACAAAAAGGACATGACCGCAAAGCACGGCTACCAATTGACGGTTTCAAAGATAAGAAGGCTTACCGCGTATTACGCGAAGCAGAAAAAACTGCCCCCAAACTGGCGCTACACTCCCGAACAGGCGGAACTGCTGGTGAAATGAATAATGAAATATTCATTTTCGCTTGAAAACGGAAAAAGGAAATCCGCTTCAAAGGGAAACAGGCCGATGAGGGAAATAATCGGGATTGCAATAAAGGAAATCGGGTGAAAAAGGATGGCGCAAATTGCTGACGAGGAAACCGAGTCCGGAAAGGAAAAGCCGAAGGCGAAAGCCGTTGTGAGGCAGACCAAGAGGAAAGGCTCGGAAGTATGGAAGAAAAAGAAATGGTTCTCCATAGTGGCGCCGAAGGTATTCGAAAGCCGCGAGGTTTCGGAAACCGTTGCCGAAAAGCCGCAGGCGATAGTCGGAAGGACGATAACGATGAGCGTCACGGAAATAGTTCCGCAGGCGAGGAAGCAGGCGATTTACGTCAAATTCAAGGTTACAAGCGTGCAGGGCCAGAAGGCATACACCGAACTCGTGGGCCACGAAGTAAGCCACGGTTTCCTGCGAAGGTTTGTGAGAAGGCACACGAGCAAAATTGACGTTGTAAAGGACCTTAACTGCAAGGACGGAAAAAAAGTCAGGGTTACCGCGACGACGGTAACCGCAAACAAGATTCCCAAGCAAAAAGAAACGCTTGTGAGAAAAGAAATGGCGGAAATTCTTGCCGGAATGGCAAGCCAGAAGGCCTCTGAGGAATTCATCCACGAACTGATTTTCGGGAACGCGGTAAACGAGTTAAGCCAAAAATTAAGGCCTATTTGCCAGGTGAAAAGGATTGAGTTCGCAAAGTCAAGGATAGTGGGAAAGCAGGCGAGGCAAACCGCCTGAAACCACGAACACCAATCAATAAATTCGGCAAAGCCAAAAAGTTGTTTGAATGCAATTTCCAATTCTTGACGAAACCGTCAAAGTCGCAATAGTGCTGGCAAGCCTCCTCTTCCTTTCAATTTGGGCTTACAGAAAAAAGTCACTGGACAAGGAAGGGGTATTGTTCGCGAACATAATCGGACTGCTTTCATATTATCTTGCGGGCCTCGGGGCCTATGCTGTAATAGTAATACTTTTCCTTGTAACGGAATTCTCGACAAGGTTCGGAAGAAGGTCAAAGAAGGTAACCTACGAGAAAAGGAATATTTCAAACGTGCTCGGAAACCTCGGCGCTCCGATAATCTCATTAGTGCTGGGCTCAAAGATCGCGTTCTTCGGCGCTGTTTCCGCGGCACTGGCGGACACAATGAGCTCGGAAATAGGGGTCACGAGCAAAAAGCCCCCTGTTCTCCTGACTGACTGGTCAAAGAAAGTGGAAGCGGGAACCGACGGCGGAATAACCGTGAAGGGGACGCTTGCGGCAGTGGCGGGCTCCGCGATAATCGCGGCAATCTCGTATTACTTCCTGCACGGCCTGATCCAGGCAATAATAGTTTTCATTGCGGGCGTAATGGGGCAATTCGCGGACAGCTTCTTCGGCGCAATGTTTGAAAGAAAAAATAAGCTGAGCAACACGCAGGTGAACTTCCTCGGAAGCGCCTCGGGCGCGCTCATAGCGTTCGCATTGGGCACGCTAATTTAATTCCTTTCAATTCCAAATGAAAGCGAGCGGTCTTTGTGTGGCTTGACTTTTACATCAGGATATTCCTCTTCGCCTTGCCGATGTACATTGCAAACGCGGGCGCAATGCTCGTGGGCGGAAAAAAAAGGCTCGACGCGGGAAAAAACTTTTCGGACAAAAGGCCTGTTTTCGGCCCCGGAAAAACATTGAGGGGAACGGTTTCGGGGATAGTAATCGGAACCCTCGCAGGCGGCGCGTTTTACTTCACGTTTCCCGCGGAAACAATGCAACTGATGAACGCGAATTACCTTTGGTTATCGTTCCTGCTTTCATTGGGCGCAATCGCAGGAGACATAGCGGGGAGCTTCGTAAAGCGCAGGTTCGGCATAAGGCAGGGAAAGCCCGCGCTGTTTCTAGACCAGCTTGACTTCATTGTGGGTGGGTTGGTGTTCTCGCTGGTTGCCGCGAATCCCGGCGCGCTTGAAGCCGGCTTCCTGCTCGTGGTCACAATGGTTTTCCACAGGGCCGCGAACTTCGTGGCGTACCGCGCGAAGCTCAAGAAGGTGCCGTGGTAAAACCGAAGAATCAGTTTCTTTCCTGCGCCTTCGCCGCCTTGCGCGCTTCCTCTTTCGCGAGAAGGAATTTCGCTATTTCACCGTAAGCCGGCCTCGTAATGGTTATCCCGATGAGCACGCCGGCAATCGTTGTTATCGCGAAGCCCACGAGCTTGGACATTCCGCCCCCAAGAATGACAATCGGAAGCATTGTCGCAATGGTTACCGCGGCGGTTGAAAGCACGAGGAAGAAGGCGCGCTTGACGCGGCTCGTGAGGCTGACGTGGGAATCCGCGTAGGATTTCTTGAGCAATTCGTCGGTAATTATTATCTGGTCGTCCACTCCCGTTCCCACGGCGGCAATTATCCCGGCGACTGCTGCGATGTCCAAATTCCATTTTATGAGGGAGGCGAACGCCAAAACCAAGTAGGCTTCGCATAATGTCATTGCCATTATCGAGGCGCTCAGGGAAACGTGCCTGTACCTGAGGAAAATCACTATTGCGACCGCGACTATTGCAAGCAGCCCCATTATGAGCGCGATTTTGAAGAATTCCTTTCCAAGCGAGGGGCTTATGGTTTCCTTTGAAATGCTTTGCACTGGAATCGGCAGTGAGCCGGATTCAAGCAAAACGGAAAGCGAAGTGAGCTTTTCCATTGCGTCCGTTGTGGAAGTCGCTCCGCCGCGAATGTACAAATCGGAGAAAACCTTGACTTCGGAAACATTGGCCTTGTCCATGTTCGCAATGTCCTCTGAAAGCGAAATAATCTGCCTTAAGCCGGCCGTGTCCCAGCTCCAGGGAACGCCATTGCGGAACTGGACTTCCTTTACGGTGAAACCCATTCCAACCAGCTTTGCCCTGGTTTCAGAATCAATCGTGGAGGGAACCATTGCATTGGGATTCGTTTTTGCGAGGCCCGAAAGCGAGGCTATCTGCTCCGCGGAAAGGTTCTGGTCGTAAACGAAATTCGGGGTCATTATGCTGTTCAATACGTCATCGATTTTTGTTGCCGCGGGAATGTTTTCCGCAATGCTGCCCTGCAAGTAGAGGTCCTTATCCGTGTCATACAACGGCTTCGGGTAAATCAAAACCGCGTCAATTGGGCGGTCAATGAAAAAATAAGTTTTGTCGCACTCGTATTGCGAGGTTCTGGCCTGCGCGTCAAAACCCGTTCTCACGCATTTGTGGAATGCGGCCTGGGCGAAGCGGCTAGCTGCCTCGTGCTTCAAAGTGAAGGGGAGGCGCCATTCATAGAAATCCCCCTGCTTGAAGAAACCGTAGCCCTTCTGGGTGTCCTTTGTTATCTGGATGAAGTCCGCCCCCGTGAAAACCACGTTGCCGTCCAAAACGCTTTCAAAGCGCCCCTGCTTTCTCAGCAATGATTCCATTTTTGCGATCTGGACGGGATTGGTTTCAGCGACCTGCGCGATTATGAATTCGTCTCCGAAACCTGAAACCTTGGTGTCCTTCAATCCGGTGTAGTCCAGGCGCTGCTGGATTATCATTTCAATATTCTGCAATTGGGATTGCGAGGAAACCTTCTGGGAAAGCTGTATCGTGAAAAGGGTTCCCCCGCGGAAGTCAATGCCGAAGTGCATTCCGTTGAAGGCGATTATTGCGGTGCCTATTACGAGCGCGGCAATCAGCAATATAAAACGCCAGTTTTTCAGGAAGCTCATTGCGTTGTTCCCCCTTTTGCCTTCAATTCCTTTTTGCGCAATTGCCTTTCAACATACCACAGCAGTATTGGCGCGTTCATCATCCAAGTGCTGGGAATGTCCCCAAGCAATCCGAAGAACAGCACGACTCCGACTTCGTAAATCATTGTGACCTGATAAAAGTATGAAAGGAGGAGCATTACGCCCAATGCGGCGAGCGCCGTAAAAGTCATTGTCATTCCGGTCCACATCGATTCCTGAGCCTTCTCGCGGGGAGTCGCGTCCTTCTGCTTGAGAAGGCGGCCGGTGAGCATTACGTCCGTGTCAATCGAGTAACCCACAAGAATCAGGAGCGAGGGGATGGAATTCAATGAAAGCGGGATTTTCAGGATTGCCATGAACGCCAAAGCGCACATCACGTCGAATGCCGCCGCGAGAAGAACCGCAAGGCTCGGAATGATTTCACGGAAGAGCGCAAAAATCACTACTGTGAGAAAAATCATGGAAGCCAATGCGACCCAAAGCGCGTTGTTCCAGAATGCCTCGCCGATTGTGGGGTTCACTTCCTTTATCTGGAATGATTCCGCGCGCCGGATGCCGAGCTCGGAAGAAATTATTTCCTGAAGCCCCGCCTGAAAGCTTTCCCTCGCGGAATTCTCGGAGTCCTGCGCGAACACGAGAAGCGCCTTCAAATCAGTGGGCTTCGGCGAACCGCCTTTCTGGTAATCGGAGAGAATCACGAGCGCGGAATCCAGGTCCGTTCTTGAAGCGCCCGGATTGGAATCGAATTCTGATTGCGCCCTTGAAATCAACGAGCGGGCGGAAGAAAGGCCCGTGTTCTCGGAATACTGGATTAATGCGCCCGTGCTCGCCGGGCTTGAAACCGAAGTTACGGTCAAATCCGAAAGCGAATACTTTGCGTCGATTGCCTGCTTTAATTTTGCGGCGTCAACCATTGAAGGCGACTTGACTATTATGAGGGTTCCGCCCTTTATGTCAATTCCCTTCGGCACTCCGGGGTAAACGGCTATGAGGAGGCCGAATACAATGAAAAGTATTGCCGGAAGCAGGAGCATTGCCTTGTAATTGCCTTTGTAAAAATTGAATGGCATGAATTCTTTTCGCCTTGGTTTTTTCCGGATTCCAGCCTTGTTTTCCCTGTTTTTTGCCTAGGTTTCGCTTCTGTTTTTGCCGCTTAAAAGCCGTGGCCTTCCGTAATGCGGGGACAAAAGAATAAAACAGGATAACCATTAAAATACTTGCGCGAAGCGCATTCGGGGATGAATGGAATGAAGGCGGAAATGGAGGGAATACTGGAAACCGCTTTCAGGCGCGCGAGAATGAAAACCGCGCAGGGAAAGAAGCCGCGCGGAATCAAGGGCGAGAAAACGATTGAAATCAAGAAAATCGAGGTTTCAAGTGAGTACGTGAACCTGAGGCTCAACGACCTCGAAGCGAAAATCCCGAGGATAAGCGAAATGGATCCCTTCCACCGCGAATTGCTTGAAAGCGTGATTGGAAACGAAAAAATCAAGAAATCGGTTTCGCATCTTGTGGAATCCCAGAAAATCATAAACCGTGTGAGAAGGAAATGCGTGAAGGAAATCCATTCCACGAACGATTCAAGGAAAATCCAGGCGATACGGAAGCAGTTTTACGGAAGAATGGCTTCCGTTCTCCGCACCGCGGAGGAAAGCCACGGTTTCCTCACGAAAGCCGCCTCCGAGTTAAGGAAAATGCCGCGCATGGACTTTGAGAGGCCGCGCATAATAATAGCGGGAATCCCGAACACCGGAAAAAGCACCCTGCTGAAAAGGCTCACGCGCGCGAACCCCGAAATAGCGGTTTACCCCTTCACGACAAAATTGGTGCAAATGGGGCACCTTGAGGAAAAGCGGGGAAAACTCCAATTGATTGACACTCCTGGATTATTGGACAGGCCGAAGGAACAGCGCAATGAAATCGAGAAGCGCGCGATTTCCGCGATAAAGCACCTGGCGAGCGCGATTGTTTTCGTTGTAGACCCGACGGGAAACTGCGGCTATTCGATTGGGGAGCAATCCGAATTATTCAAGTCGCTGAAAATCGAATTCGAAAACCGCTTCATTGTCGCGATAAACAAATGCGACATCGCCTCGAAAGAGGAAATCGCTTCCGCGAAAGCAGCGTTTGAGGGCAGCGAAATAACGCTTGATGGAAACGGAATGCACTCCGAACTGCTGGACAGGATTTTCGACCTGCTTGGAAAAAAAGAGCCTGAAGGCAATAAAAAATATTGACGTTTAACGGCAAGGGTTTTATTGAAATCACGGCAAATATCGAAAGGGGAAAATATGGGCAGTTACATAGAATTGAATGATACTTTGCAATTGACAACGGAGCAGGGCTTTCCGAAGGAGTTAGTTCTGGAAAAACACTTGAAAAAGCCTTTCGAGGCCGAGGATTTCAAAGGAAGAATATTTGAATTCAAAGACAAACCCAACGTGAGAATTTTTCATCCTGCCCCAAACAGGGTTTTTCTCGTGCACAACATAAACGGAAAATGGCTTTACTGGGGGCACTGCCTGATAATAGAACAGACAATTCACGCCGGCACAAAAACAACCTCGGGCAAGTTCACGATAACGAAAATATACCCGCCAGAGCATCAGAAGTCAATGAGCAAATATGAAGTTGACCCCGGGAACGGGTTCTTCAAATAATGCGCTTGAGTGCCGGCTGCGCTGGCTGCCGGGAACCCTTTATAAAGGTTTCTTGGAAGAAACTAATACAGTCTTTTGAGGCCTGAATTGGCCGACCACTGAAAAGAAAACCTCATTTTAGGTGAAGCGAATGCCGCAAAACGAAAGCAAGGAACAAATGGTTGCGGAAGAAATGCGCGCCGTAAAGGAAATCATGGAATCCATAGTTTCGGACACAGGGGTTCCGAGGAACATACGCAAGGCGGTCGATGACTCCAAAATAAAACTCGGGGGCGCCGAAGAAATAGCGCACAAAATAAGCTCCGCAATATACCTGCTGGACGACATAAGCAACGACATAAACATGCCTTCGCACACGCGCACCGACATTTGGCAAATCATCAGCGAGTTGGAATCAATTCGGGAAAAGGCCAAGTGAAGGAAATTTTGTGGCGCAATCATTATTGAACGAAAGCGTTCCGGCATCGGAAATAATCGCGTACGCCTCGGGCAGGGGCATTCTCGTTGAAGCCGGCGCACTGGAATTGCTGCGCAACCGGCAGAATTACCGCGAAATAATAGACGAATTCGTTTCAGGCCAAAAGGCAATCGTGGGAGAGCGCGAGTTAAGGGGCAAATTAGTGAAAAGGGAGTCAAGGCTTGCAGCAGTGGAAAAAACGGTTTCAATCGAGGGAAACGTCTTCAGGCCCGTTGCAAAAGAAATGGATTCGAGTTTCCGGGCGCTCGAGGAACTCAACATAACCAACCAGTCGCGCTCCACGGGAAAGGTGGAGAACTTCCTCGAAATGTTCCGCGACAAATACGATTTTTTGTCGCAGGTCCTGAAAAAGCGCGTGGGGCTTCAGCCGAAGCCGTTGGCGCGGCTGGAAAGAATGCCAAAGGGAAGCGAAATAGAAGCGATTGTAATGGTGCGCGAAAAGCGCCTGAGCAAGAACGGCCACTGGGTTTTCGTAATCGAGGATTTGGAAAACGAAGCGGTGGGATTGGTGCTGAAGGACGCGGGAAAATTGTTCGGGCAGGCAAAGCAGGTTCTGCTGGATGAAGTCATTGGAATAAGGGGCCAGAAGGCAAACGACGAAATGATAATAATAAAGGAAATAATCTGGCCGGACCTGCCCCAAAGGCCGATGCGCTTTTCGGAAAGGGATTTGAGCATTGCCGCGTTCTCCGACATGCACGTGGGCTCAAGGCTTTTTTTGGAAAAGGAATTCAACAGGTTTTTGTCCTGGCTCAACGGAAACGCGAAAAGCGAAAAGGAAAGGGAAAAAATCGGGAAAATAAAGTACATCGTGATTGCCGGCGACAATGTCGACGGAATAGGGGTTTATCCCTCGCAGTATGACGAACTCGTAATCAAGGACATTTATGCCCAATACGGGGCGCTTTCCGAATTGCTTGAGCAGATTCCCGAATACATTGACGTGGTCATCTGCCCCGGGCAGCATGATGCCGTGCGCTGGGCTGACCCGATGCCCTCCATTTCAGAGGAATACCTCCCGAAACTGCATGCCCAAAAAAACTTTCATTTCATTTCCAGCCCCGGATGGTTCGAAGTGGAAGGCCTTACGGCATTCGTGTTCCACGGCGCTTCATTGCACGACATCAATGCCGCGCTTCCAGGAATGGAAACCTCGAAGCCGCAGGAAACAATGATTGAACTCCTGAAGAGAAGGGACCTGATGAGCAGTTACGGCCTCAAAAGGCCCTACGTGCCCGAAAAAAAGAATTATTTGCTGATAAGGCACGAGCCGGATCTGGCATTTGTGGGGGAAACCCACTGCGCGGGAATCGCGGAATACAGGGGCTGCACAATCATAAGCCCAGGAACGTGGCAGGGCCAAAGCTCGCACCAGGTCGAATTGGGAATAACCCCGAATCCGGGAATTTTTCCCGTAATAGAACTCAAGACGAGAAAAATAACCGAAAACCATTTTTACAAGGCGGGCGATGAAGAATGATAAAACAGGTCAGGGTAAAAAGGGAGCTTTCCGTGATTGCGGACAATCGCACAATGAATTACTTCCGGATTGTTTCGGGAAAGGCGTGGGAGCAATTCGATTTGGCGCAGAACGCAAAGGCCCTGAGCTTTGACCCGAAGCCCGAAGTCGAAACCATTCCGGTAAGCGACATCGGCTCGAGGACGGAGGCGCTTGTGGGGCCGGAGGGAATCGCGGACAGGTACAGGCTCGTGCTAAAGGAAAACAAGGGGGACCGGCTCAAAACCGAATTCCAGTTGTTCGGGGAAATGCTCGAGCAGAAATGGTGCAGGATTCCCGACAGGGAAAAGCGCTTGGAGCAGGCAATAAAAACGTGCCTCATGATTGAAACCGAAGGGGTCGTGGTAAGCCCGCTTGACGGGCTTCCTATGGTGAAAATTTCCAAGAACTTTGACAACACGGAATACGTGGACGTTTATTACGCCGGCCCCATCAGGGCGGCGGGGGGAAGGGCGACCGTTCTGCCATTGCTTTTGGCGGACTACGGAAAAACAATGATGGGATTGGACAGGTACAAGCCCACGGAAGAGGAAGTTGAAAGGTATGTCGAGGAAATAGGAATTTACCAGAACGAAATAGTTACAAGGCAACTGCAATTGAATGCGGATGAAATAAGGGCGCTCATAAAGGGCTGCCCGGTATGCGTGAACGGGGTTCCAACCGAAGAACGCGAGGTCTCGGTTCACAAAGACCTGGAAAGGATTCCAAGCAACAGGGTTCGCGGAGGAATGGGTTTGGTTGTGGCGGAAGGCCTGGGGCTGAAGGCGAGCTGGGTAATGGATACTGCAAAAAAATTCGGAATGGACTGGAGTTTCCTTGAAAAGGTAATCAAAGTCGAGAAGACCGCGGAAAAAATCACGAAAATAAAGCCAAACTGGAAATATTTGGACAGGATCGCCGCAGGAAGGCCCTTGCTCGCGTACCCCTCGGAATATGGGGGATTCAGATTGCGTTATGGGAGGTGCAGGAACACGGGAATAATGGCAAAGGGAATCAATCCCGCAACAATGCATCTGCTCGACGACTTCATTGCGGTTGGAACGCATGCGAGGGTGGAAAGGCCGGGAAAGGCAACCCAATTGTTTCCCTGCACGAGCATCGACGGCCCAACGGTATTGCTTGAATCCGGCGAAGTAATGCGCGTAAACGACTACGAGACTGCAAAAAAAGTGCGCGGCCAGCTCAAAAAAATACTTTTTCTGGGGGATTTGCTCGTAACTTACGGCGACTTCAGGAAACTCGCGGAACCATTGGTGCCCGCGGGATACGTCGAGGAATGGTGGGGCCTTGAAGCAAAAAAAGCGTTCG
>JBAZPA010000008.1:0-14990 GCA_041648435.1 archaeon | reverse complement strand
CTGCGAATCTCGTTCAAACCTTTGAAGCGATCATCGACGAAGAAGGATATCGTCTGCACCTGCAGGCCGGAGAAAAAGTTCAGCGCATCAAGGACGAGGCGTTCGCGTTGATCGATCGTACGATCCGCGCGAAGGAGAAAATCACGGAATTCGAGGTTCAGCAATTTATCGTCAACCGTTTTCGGAAAGAAGGATTGACCGACGATAGCGATCATCCCATCGTTGGCGTCAACGAACATCCCGCCGATCCGCATTTCGAGCCGAAAGAGGCTAGTTCGTATGTGCTCAAACAGGGCGATACCGTCCTGATCGATCTCTGGGCACGTGAGAATTGCGATAAGGGAATTTACTACGATATCACCTGGTGTGGTTATATCGGAAAACAACCGCCGGCCAAATACATCGAGATTTTCGGTGTCGTTCGGGACGCCCGGAATGCGGCGCGCGATTTCATCCGGAATAAATTCGCGCAGGGAGAAAGATGCTTCGGATATGAAGTGGATGACGCTTGCCGAAATGTCGTCGTCAAAGCCGGGTACGGTGATCAATTTGTTCATCGCACCGGTCATTCCATCGGACATGAAGTTCACGGCAATGGTGTCAACATCGACAATCTCGAGACGAAGGACGAACGCGAGTTGGTGCCGGGCATCTGCTTTTCCATCGAGCCGGGAATTTATCTTGCGGGCGAAATGGCGGTTCGTTCCGAAATCAACGTTTTTATCACGCTGGACAGACAGGTTGTCGTCGCCGGTAAAGAGCAGGAAGATTTAATTTTACTGGGATAAAACCGGGTCGGCGCAGACAGATGCTTTCAGTTCCCGAATGATTTCTTGTGTTTCACTCAAACTATGAGAGCGGACGAGTCGTTCCCGATAGGAAGAAGCGTTTCGGATGCCGCGGAAATACCAGCGATACCGTTTTTTCATCATCGTCGTTGCATCTGTTTCACCGCGAAAAGTCACTTCAAGCGATAAATGATGCTGGCAGAGTTCGATCCGCTCGAGAATCGAACCTTGCGCTGAACATTGACCTGTATGAAGAAGTTCGTTCGTTTTCTGAAAAATCCATGGATCGGCGAGTGCGCCCCGGCCGATCATCACGCCGTCACAGCCGGTTTCTCTAAACATCCGAACCGCATCGTTTTCCGAATTCACATCGCCGTTCCCGATCACCGGAATGGATAATTGGGATTTAACTTCGGTGATGATTTTCCAATCGGCCGGGAATTTGAAGCCTTCGACTGCGGTTCGCGGATGAACGGTCAGTGCGCAAATGCCTTCACTTTCGAGCATTTTAGCGGCGGCGACGGCGATGATGGATTGACGGCTCCAGCCTGCGCGAATCTTGGCGGTGACGGGAGTCCGAACAGCGCGAACGACGACGCTGGCGATTTTTTGCATTAGCGGCAAATCTTTCAATAAAGCGGAGCCAGCGCTTCTTTTTACGACTTTTTTGACAGAACATCCAAAATTCAGGTCGATGATGTCGGGATGAAATTGCGCCTCTATCAATCGGGCGGATTCCGCCATCGCGTCCGGATCGTGACCAAAAATCTGCATTCCGATTGGCCGTTCGCGTTCATCGAAGACAAGATAATCGTTTGTTTTTTCGGAGCCGCGCACGAGTCCTTCCGAACTGACGAACTCCGTATAAACCGCACCGGCGCCTCTTTCGCGGCAGATCAACCGGAACGGCATATCGGTGTATCCCGCCATCGGCGCGAGCAAAACCGGATCATCTATTTTCAGGTTGCCTATCAGCACGGCGGAATTTAAGAAAAAACCGTTCGGCTTCCAACCTACATGCCGAAGAATGGCATTGAAGTGACAATGAATTAGGCGAATTCATGAAAAGCAGACTGCCCCATGATTTTATAGTGCGTTCTATCTGCAACTTATTAAAAAAGAAGGTTCCTTCTCGTTCAGAGTGGGTAATTATCATTTAAAAGTGTCATAAGCAGGATTCAGCGAAACGAAGAAAATGGCGCTGATGAGGTGATTCAGAAAATATTTTTTGTGTTTTTTCAAAGGCCTATTGACAATCTCTTAATCATGATATATATTGGAATTAGTAGCAAAGAAATTGAAATTGACGAAAAGAAGTCTAAGTCGGAAAGAATAAATGACAGGAAAATTGCCTATCCCAAATGTTTCAATCAATAAACTCACCGTTACCGTTTTCAGCGCTATCGTCTTGACCACGTTGATGTCCTGCAGGGAATGTCCGACTGAACCGCAAAATGAAGGCAAAGACTTCGCGCTCGACTATGCCGGCCCTTCTTTTGTCAGTTTGTCGTTTTCAATCTCAGGGTCAGGTAAACGAAACTATGCCATCCAGCGGGATAGCCTCATCGTTCTTACTGGCACTTTATTTGGTGAAGATACAATTGTGACAGACTGGAATGCCGAGCCTTCAAAGACCTTCCGTTATCGCCTGCTGGTAAAAGACCACGGCGAAACGATTGATAAAAGCGAATGGCTCAGCGTCACGACAATGGATACAACCAGTCACGACTTCACCTGGACAATCGATGTTCTGGGTGAAAACGGGACTTTCTGGGATGTCTGGGCTTTTGCTGAAAATAACGTCTGGGCGGTAGGTTTTGTTTATCCGGAATGGGCTGGTTCAGAAGTGCACAACTGTTACAAGTGGGATGGTACTCAGTGGTTGCCGCAAGACATCATATCTAACTACTGGAAAGTTCATATCTATAGCATTTTAGCTTTTAATGAATATGATATTTGGGCAAATAGCAGTTATCCCCAACATAGTACCGACTCGACTTATTATCTTTATCACCTTGGAGACATGGGATTAGATGTTGGACCAATAAATGATTGCTGGGGTAAATCTTCTAATGATATGTACTTCGTTGGAAACGGTGGTACGATTGTGCATTACGATGGACAATCCTTCACGAAGATGGCCAATCCTACTGACCGGAAATTACGTCACGTTGATGGCTGTGTGGATAGCCAGACCGGAGAAGTGCGTATGTGGGCGGGCGGATGGGAAAGTACCGGTTGGGGAAGTTTAGTTAAGTTTGAAAATAGCCAGTGGTCCTTAGTTTGGGATGCAGATCATCAATTCTATCCGGATCAAAATTACCTGGATGTTGGAGGAATATATATACCAAATGACAAATATATATTTGTTGAAGTTGGAGGAATTGAAAATAACATTTTGGTAATTCATAGCCAGAAATATTTTAACGACTATCATATTCTTTATTCAAAAGATATTGCTGGAGCAACACTTAAAATTAGAGGAAATGCAATTAACGATTTTTTTGTAGTTGGAGATCATAGGATCATCCATTACAACGGCAGGACTTTTTATTTTTATACCGATATATTTGAGAATTTTCGCTTACTTGGTGTATTTCAAATTAGTGACTTTGTATTTATTGTAGGTGAAGAATTCAGTTCTCAAAAAGCAATTGTTATACGAGGTGAAAGACAATAACAAAGGAGGGTAATTTTATGAAATCGTCAGTCAAATTAATCATAGTAGGATTTTTTCTTCTTTCTTGTCTATTTGCGTCTGAAGATGGGCCATTTATGACATTAAAAGTCAATGGCCATGAACATTCAGTAAAAGATTCACTTTCGGAGAAAATTATTGACGCTTACAATGCAGAAAGAGATGGCATAGAAGGCATAATAAATCAAGTACCAGGGATAAGTAGATGCAATTTAGGGAATAAAATTGGTAAGATGTATTTTGAAGCCAATAACATTCAAGATGAAATCAATCTATTTATTGTTATTTATGATAATTTTGCGTGGGCGTATATACTTCCTATAGGATTTGATTTGAAAATCATGGTTAGGATGAAGCTTGAAAAGTCAGATAGTGTGTGTATCACAATACAGGATGCTCAATACAATGCAATTGTTACCAGTAATTTCGCGAATTTGGTACTTAAAAGTGCGCTTGTCTCGTGTTTTGGAAATCTCACAAATGTACACTCGCATATAAAACAATTGTTAGGAGACAGTTATAAAATCTTTGATCCAACTAAAGATTTAAGGCAGTTCGGAGGTAAATTCGTTGCAGTTCAGGATACAACTTTAGAAATTCAAAAACTGATACAGTCTGTTCCTTTCGATGTCTCGATTAATTATAACGAATCAAAGAAGAAGAGATTGACGATAGATCTTGATTTTCTTCATGGCTATTATAATAGTAGCGGGGTATTTGTTGCCGAGTTTGCCAATGCTGATCCGGGAATACCTGAAAATTCACAGTTACAATATGTAGGTTTCTCACCGCAATACTGGGGTGTTCAGGAAGCTTTTCCTTGGTGGAACTCTTCAATTGGAGCGGTTGAGCGAGCTGAAGCGGTATTTGATAAAATCTCTGACGATTTGAATATGAATCATTGCCGAATTGAAGCGCCTTGGGATAAAATGGTTCACCAGGTAGATTTTATCGATCCTTCTTTAGTTCAACCAATTACCAGTCAGATGGTAGGAAATTA
Organism: archaeon; assembly: GCA_041648435.1. GTDB lineage: Archaea > Iainarchaeota > Iainarchaeia > Iainarchaeales > JBAZPA01 > JBAZPA01. The sequence goes on along the minus strand of JBAZPA010000008.1, from coordinate 10,504 downwards.
TTTAAATGAAATATCTGCCAATCTGGAATTCAATGAACTTGGTCAAATTATTGATTATGCTAGAAATAATACAGGAATAACACTATATATCGCAATCGGGCAAGGTATTTATGATAGGATGCCTTTATATAATGGTAAAAGAATTTGTCCCGGTAAACCCAGAGGAGTAGATTCTGTATCATACGTGCAAGTGGATAATTCTATTTATTTATATTGGTTAGAATTATATGCCCGGGCATTGGTTCGACATTTTAAAGACCGAGTCAGTGTATGGCAGACTGAAGGTGAATTAAATGGTGCTCGACAGGCAGAGGTTTTTGATTATAACCGTATGGGAGAATCATGGGCTGATGAGGATTTTCAGACCGATGTAATTGAGACTCTGTATCATGCTGTTAAGGCAGAAGCTCCCGGTGAGCAATCTCGAACGATGCATTGTTTTCATATTTTTAACATGTCAAAAAGAATAAAAGATTGGAAGGATCATTATGACATTGTCGGAATCAATTTTTACCCGAATGAAGTCATGGGAAAACCGGTTATTGGATTCATGGTCGGTGAATCCGTCTGGGCAGTACGCCGCATTTTAACCTCTTTGAACGTTACAAAAGATGTTTGGGTATCGGAAACGGCCTATCCTTCTTATTTTGCCGGTAAACCTGAATATACATTGGAAAATCAACAACAATATATTAAAGAGGCTTTGAACAGCTCTGCCTATTACGGCGCAGAGGCATTCGACTTGTTAAGGCTTACTGATGAATTGAGTTGGGAAGGTTCCAGATATATGTGGAATTTCTGCGGTTTAGTCAATTCAAACGGCAATAAGGCAAGTTTCTTTTCCTATGATTCCGTTGAAAATAACCAGATGAATGGAAAAAAGGTTGTCTTTAAGAACATGTACCTTGAAGAGAATGTTGGCGGTTTTTTATCAATCCCGGGAGCCATTAACGGTATTCCTTCTGGCGGTTACGCAAATCTGGCACAAAATGGCACCTATACGGCTAAAACTAACAGTGATATTTTGTACAGATCTGATACTGATTCAGTAAAGCATTCAAGATGGAATACGGAGCAGGATGAATACAAAATCTCGCACAGTTTTACTGCTACCTCGGGAAAATTTGATGATATTGCTAGATTTGAACATTGTGTTCCATTACATTTTTCTGATGGTACGCCGGATGAATCGTACGATGTAAAAGAGATACAGGTTTCTGATCCGTGGTATGTTGATATCGATGGCAAACAAGAAAATGTTTTTCTTACTTTGCATGAAACTACCGATACTACTTTTTATCCAGTTTTTAAAGGACAGGGAGATCCCAATAATCCGACTCTTCCAATCTACAAAGTAAAGACTCAAGCTGCAGTTGCATCGAATTCATCGATCAAGGTATTTACCGGTTGGGAAGCCTATCAAAATGGATCTCCTGTAGATATTTCTCAGAACAGTTCTAAAATATGGATTGTGTCGCCTACAAATATAGAAACAAAGATCGTGATCAAAGATGCAAACATTGAACTAAAACCGCGGTATCAGACAATTGTTAATACAATTCCTAACTACACTCTTAATATACCTTCTGAGGATCGTTTGACCATTCCCACCGGGGCAAATATTCCTTTAGCCAGCGGATTCAAATTTAATGTATTGGGTAAACTACTTATCGAAGGAACCGAGGATAGTCTCGTAACACTTGAATCATCAAATCCTGCAAACACCTGGAAAGGATTTGAAGTTACACTCAATAGCAACAATCTAAATGATAATGTATTATCGTTATCTAATTGCATCATTAAAAACGCTACGAACTTGGTTAAAATTATTGAATCTGTTAATAAAAGAGCAACAATTAAAATCAACAACTGTACTATACCTCAACTTCATTATTCCTATCCGGATATCAAAGAATATGATGAAGATGATGACGGTTATATAATCAGATATCGTAATACTATCGAAACCAACGAAGATATCGTCAGGATTGAGATAGATCGATGTACTTTCAATGGGGGAAAAATCCTAGCCTATGGAATTGCGGCGTTTATGAATTCAGATCTAACCAGTTCAATATTTAATGGAACAAAAATTAAAATATCGACCGAGATGGATGCAGGTATTTCTGGAAATGACTTTTATAATTGTGTGTTTGGAGCATATTCAAGTGGTTGGTGGGATATGGCAAATTGTAACGATAAACCGGTAGGGTTTGAAAATATTTCTATAGATCCTTTATTTATCGATGCATCTAATGGAGATTATCGGTTGAAATTTAATTCTCCATGTATTGACAAGGGATGTATTAGTAGTCCCAATGATCCCGATGATACAAGAGCAGACATCGGCGCTTACTATTTTCCTCAAGTTAGCGTCAGTGGCGCTATTTCTACTAACACAACATGGTTCGGTAAAATCACTGTCACTGGCGACATTACGGTCACATCCGGTGTTAAATTGACAATCGACCCGGGAACAAAGGTCGCCTTTAATTCAGGTAAGAAACTGATCATCGATGGAACTTTAGATGCTCAGGGAACCTCTGCCAACCATATCATTTTTACATCGAGCAGTTCCACGCCTTCTGCCGGTTCATGGTATGGCATTCGCTTTGAAGATTCCAGCAATGACGCCAATTGCATCCTCAAATATTGCGATATCCAGTACGCTCAGTATGGCGTCTATTGCGACCGAGCAAACCCAAGATTGATCAGCAATACTATCACCAACAACGATCAGGGGATCAGCGGTTATATCGCATCACCGACGATTACCGATAATAAAATTACCGGCAATACCGACGGCGTTTACTTTCAGTACGGTTCCCCGGTGTTTTACAACAACAGCATCGCCTCCAATTTTTTCGGCGCATCGTTTTATTCTTACGCTTCTCCGCAGTTCGGACCTAAATATCCGGAAAGCGAAAATCAGGAAGCCAAAGGTTTCAACGTCATCAAAGAAAACGAGACCGGTATCATCGCGCGTTACTACTCGGAGCCGTTTATGGGCTCGAGCGATCCGTACGGTTACCGCGTCGGCGGGTACAATAGTGTTTATGGCAATTCGTCTGAAAGCGCCTTTCTGGAAATGGACTCGCATATCGAAGCGGAATACAACTGGTGGAATAACCAGTACACGTTTCAACCCTACGCCGGTTGTTCGATTGACTATATCCCTTATCTGCCGTCCAATCCCGGCGGCGGCTCGTCGTTGGGAAAGATTCTCAGTAACATCAAACAGCCAAATGACGACGATACCAGCGGTTTCAACCCGAGGAAACCAAACGTTAATCGCCTGTCCGACTTATGGCTATGGGCGAACGAACTGCAAATAACCAAACAAACGGAAGAAGCGATCAATATTTACCAGATCCTCATCAACAAATTTCCGCAATCGAAAGAAGCGAAACGGTCGTTAATGAAGATATTTCACTTATATCATGAAGTGGGAAAAACCGGGTTAAGTGAATACTTGATGGGTTTGACCGAGGGTAAGAAAACCAATCCTGAATTGAGAAGAGTAGCTTTCGATTTGCTTGCCGGAACTTATCTGCGGGATGGAGATGTTGCAAATGCAGTGAATACCTACGACAACATTCTTGTGCGCTATCCGGGCACGGAAAGTGAAAAGATGGCGTTGTACAATCTTGTTTTGGTTAGCAATACGGATTTGAAAAACTCAGTAAAAGCCGGTAATCATCTTCAAACCCTGAAATCGAAATATCCGAATGATGAATTGGCATTACTGGCCGCTAGGGAAATGGGCGAGAAAGTGGATTGGAGCCTTGCGAAGCGAACGCGTCAACCGGAAGCAATTAAACAAATCTTACCGGGGAAATTTGCGCTGAGTAACAACTATCCCAATCCCTTCAACCCGCGTACGACGATTGCCTTTGACCTGCCGGAAGATTCTCACGTGACGCTGACGATCTATGACATCATGGGTCGTGAAATCGTCAGGTTGTTAGATGAGAATCAACCAGCCGGTTTTCGTCATATCGTCTGGGATGGTAAGGACAAATCCGGGCAGACAGTCTCGAGTGGGATTTATCTCTATACTCTGAAAACCTCGGCGGGATTCAGTGAGACAAAGAAAATGGCGCTGATGAGGTAATCCTTAAAAAATATTTTCGAAGGCCTATTGACAACCAGCAGATTTTGATATATATTGGATTTAGTAGCAAAGGAAATGACTACGATGAAAAAAGGAATAAAGAGGCGAAAGTTTATATTTCAGAATAAAAGAGGGTTTGACCAAAATAGGAAATGCGGTGATTGAGCATGAAAAATGGTTGGGAAATGACTAAATCAGTATTTTTAATATTGGTTTCACTTAGTCTATTGTGGAGCCAGAAAATATCAACAAATAACAATAAAATTCAATTGCTGAAAATTATTCAGGGAGAACAAGAAAACTAAATGCTTGGACGTGAAATTGAACATGCAGGCGATATTGATCAAGATGCTTCTTATCCGATGATTAATTTATAAATCTCAAAATGAACAGCTGAGAAAGAAAAACTCCAACTCTCAAAGTCTGCTTTAGCAGACTTTTCGAACGGGGTATAACTAATGTGGAAAAAATGACAAATCAAACTATATGTAGAACTTGTGTATTGCCAGAATCTTCAATTTTTCACCTGGATTCGACTGGTAATTGCCATATATGCAACTCACCATCTTTATTTAAACATATTATTAAACAGCCCAATGAAGAGAAACTTAAACAATTAATCAGCCAAGTAAAAAAGAAAGGCGAATCTTCAAAATACGATTGCGTTGTTGCATGGAGTGGCGGTAGAGATAGTACTTTTATGCTTAATGAATTGGTAAAAAATTATAGACTACGTTGTATTGCTGTATTTGGCAGAACTCCATTTACACCAAAGGAGACAATTGATAGTGTCCATTCAATAGCGGAAAAACTATGTATAAATCTAATTGAAAAAGAGACACACCTACACCATAAAGAAATAGCCAGTTATTGTCTTAAAGAATACGCAAAAACTAAAATGCCTATTTTGATTAATCTGGCGTGTGCTCCCTGTAAATTTGTTAATAGAGAAATTTTTAAGCAGGCACATAAATTGGGTGTTAAGACAGTCATATACGGTGGAAACCGATTTGAATACTTTCCATCAGGTCCCGCATCTATCGATATCAGTGCAGAGAACAGGTATTCTTTTGTAAATATGATAAGAGACAACATCTTGCGAGTAGTTAAAGGATTCAGTATTTTAGCCAGTTCACCTGCACTACTAAAATACTGCACGACTTTTTTTAAAGCTTCGGTACTTTATGTCAATCAATATACGGTTTATTTACGGCTTCGTTATCCTGATATATCCAGATTCGATTACTTCCATTTTGCCGATTGGGACGAAACCAGGATCACAGAGGTTTTAAATGAACTCGGATGGAAACTCCCCTCCGGATGCAATTCAACATGGCGTGCTGATTGTATCTTTGAGGCAGTTAAAAACACTGCTTTTAAAAATCAACTTGGTTTTACATATACGCAAGCTATGTATAGCAACTTAATCCGGGCAGGAAAAATATCACGAGAAGAAGTTTTAAATCGTTTAGAGAAAGAAAGTATATCTGAACAAAGATTATTTGAAGCATTAAGGTTATGTGGTTTATCAGTAGATGTTCTCTCACCAAAGAACGAATGATGTAAAATTTAATAGAAAAAAGTTTCACTATAGATTAAAGGTTTGTAACAAATCAGAATATAGATAGGAATATATGTCTAATTGAACAGAACAGTTTACCATAAGATAATGAATTTTTTTACAGTAAGTAATTTGGATTTTATCAAATTTTACGAAAGGAATAGTAATGACAAGAATAAAGAGAATAAATAGTTTTTTATTAGTTGTAATTATTTCATTTTTTACCTATTCTTCATCTAATCTATATCCACAACAAAATCAATTGCAAATCATAACCTGTCTAAAACAAACAGGGAAATATTGCAGTTTTGGTCGGTCAGTATCTGGAATTGGGGATATAAATATGGATGGCTATGATGATGTGATAATTGGTAATGATACAAAGAATGATACTGGGGAAGCGTCGATATTTTACGGTGGAGTGTATATGGATTCTATCCCGGATATTATTCTTCATGGAGAAAGCGAACACGGTTGTTTTGGCAGTACAGTAAAATCCATTGGTGATGTTAATGGTGATGGCTATGAAGATATTCTTATAGGTGATCCTGGATATGGCGCTCCATCAGAATATACTAAAGGCAGGGCTTATCTCTATTTTGGGGGAGCAAAGTTTGACACGATACCGGACTTGATTTTAACAGGAGAAAATAAATATGATCAATTTGGCAGTGGATTACCAAAAAATCCGGGAGATGTAAATAAAGACGGCTATGATGATATTCTGGTTTCAGCACCTGACTATGGTCTTGAACCGAATGTATTTAGAGGAAGGGTATATTTGTACTATGGTGGTGAAAAAATTGATAATATTCCGGATTGGATAGTAACTGGTAATGAGGAAGAATCTAGATTTGGACATGAAGTTGTATTAGAAGATGTTAATGGTGATGGATATGATGATATTCTGGTTGCAGCAACTCCAAGCCATCCTCATGAAAATCCAGATAGAATGCAGTTAAGTATATTTTTCGGAGGAGAGAACCCTGATACATTAAAAGATTATTTCATCGAATATTCAAATATAAATGCTATGGACTTCAAAATATTAATTGCCCAAGATTTTAATAATGATGGATTTGGGGATTTTACTTTCAAATATTTTTATAAGAATAGTCTATATTTTGGAAATGCTGTTATTGATACTGTTCCAGATGTAGAATTGGTTATGTGGCCTTTACAAGATGTTAATAAGTTATACAATGCAGGGGATGTAAACGGAGATGGTTATCAGGATATTATTGCTCGCGGTGTGGCAGCTTACAGCAGCAGCGCTGGTTTGTATCTGGGGGGAAATCCAATGAATGGAGAATATGATTGGACATGTGGTGGAAGCGGTGGTGGAATTTATGCGGTTAATGGTGCAGGGGATGTCAATGGAGACGGTTGTGATGATATTATTATCGGAGAGACTATGAACTATGGTAGAGATTGGGACTGGGGAAAAGCCTGGATACTTGCCGGTAATCCGAACCTTGTTGATATCGGAACGGGGGTTGAAGATGAAAAAATAGAAAAAATTCCAATTGGCTTTACATTGTATCAAAACTATCCGAATCCGTTTAATTCCAGTACTACGATTAGATATAAGTTAGATTCAATGTCAATTATTGAATTAAAAATCTACAACTTAACAGGAGAGGAGGTAAGAATGTTAGTCCATAATAGTCAAGATCCTGGCGAACATGAAGTCAAATGGGATGGAAAAGACAACCATGGGAAAGAAGTGAGCAGTGGAATATATTTTATTCAATTGAACCAGAGAAATTGTCAAAAATTAATTAAAACAGTACTTATTCGTTGATTAAAAAATGGAGGTTTTCAAATGATTAGAGTAAAATTTAATATCATGTTATTGTCCATTATGTTTTTAGTTTTATGTAATATTGCATTTTCACAGTCAGAAATTTTTCCTGTCGGTACAGGCTGGGTTAAAAACCCAAATGGTGTAGAACGTGAGGATATGTACCGGCAGGCTGCAGAATGCGGTATAAACGTTATTAATGGAAATGTTCAATTATGGGACCGACAGGCAGTATTGGATTCAGCGGAGAAATATGGAATACAAATAGTAGCCGATAAAGTTGCTTATAATATTAACAAATACCGAGGTTACGATGATTATTATTGCAACCATCGTACCTTTGAATCCACCGGCTATAATTCATACACTCAGTACCCCAGACTTCAGCAGATCGAGATTCCAATTTTATATGATTTTGAACATCAGGTTGGAAATGACGTTTCTGATGTTTATGCTGAAGAAGATGTAAAAGGAGAAAAGAAGTCAATGAGAGTGAATGCACCAGGGAGTCCTGGCTATCTTATGTGGAATTTTAACGCTAATCCGTTGATTAACAGTAGTACGCGTTACTATACAAAATTTCGATTAAAGATAGATGGAGATATTGGCTCTCACGATCCTGTTGCCGATATAAGAGTAATTCGAAAAAGCGATGGTTTTGTTTTTCGTGAAAGAACAATCTATTCGGATGATTTTTCTGATGTGGGAAATCTAACATACAAGGAGTTTGAGCTTGATTGCGGTACTTTTGGCAAATGGGAGAATATTGACTTCCGGGTTTATTGGCATGGACAGGTTACTTTGTATGTAGATAATGTTAAGCTTATGGACACGAATGGAAAAACACTATTCAGTGGATCAAAAGATAATTCAATAATCTCTGAAGTACAGTCGCTCCATAGTTATGATAGTAACCATAACACACTTATCGGTTATTATCAAGATGAGCCATGTCCTTTAGAAATTGAACCTATTCATTATCTTAGTAAACTTATGTATGAGGGAGCTCCTGCTGACAATAAAAATGTAGTAATGCAGCCTTGTACGAATAAAAATTATACGTACCATCAGTATCTGAATATGGGATCGCCGGAAACATATCAATCGAGATATTTATTAAGAAACATTTTTCCGATTAATGGTTGGTCTCCAGATGCTCCGGAACCGGGAGAATCCGGTTATAATGATTACATTCAAGACAGATGGGAAACTTACTTGATACCACTACTTGATGATGCAAGATATGTAGCTAACCTAAATGATGTACCTTTTTGGTACTGGGCACAATCTACAAGCTGGTGGAGTTCATATCGCAGCCCTCTTCCAAAAGAGATAAGAGCAATGGTAAGCCTCGGATTAGCTTATAATGCAAAAGGAATCTGGTATTTTCTTTATACTTCTATTGATGATGATAGTTGTGTTGGATTAGTATCTAGAGATTTTATTCCAAATGATAAATGGTATGAAGTTCAGGCTATTAACAATGATTTACAATCAATGACACCGGATATTCTGCATTTAAACTGGGAAAGTGCATTTACTTCTGGAGATGCTGTACCCGATGGAAGTTATGTGCTCAGCATCTCTGGTGCAGACTATGTTGAGATTGCGAATTTTCACCATGAATCGAACGGTGAAAAATATTTTATGCTTGTTAATAGAAGAACTGAGAATAGCCAGACAATGACAGTACAACTAACATCAAGTCAAGAAACTCGCCTTATCGAAGATGTGCTTGCCAGTCGGCAGCCCTGGTATGGAGATGGAAACCGTGTGGCATATCGTGTACTTGAGTCTGGCGAGAATACATTTGTGGTGAAGCTGGAGCCTGGAGAGGGGCGGTTGTTCCGTATTAGTGATGGTTTAAAAGGTAGTATTACAAAGGATGCATATTGGTCTGGTCAGGTTATTACATCTGATAATCTTGTATTAAACAACGGTTCAACACTTACTATCAATCCTGGAGTAAATGTCAAAGTTGCTACCGGGAAGAAGATAATTGTCAACGGCACGTTAATCGCCCAGGGAACATCCGCCAACCATATCGTCTTTACGTCAAACAGTTCCACACCATCCGCCGGGGACTGGTACGGTATCCGGTTTGAAGATTCGAGCAATGACGCCAATTGTATCCTCAAATATTGCGATATCAAGTACGCTCAGTACGGTGTTTATTGCAACCGGGCGAATCCGAAGATCGAGAATAATACACTGACGAACAACAATTACGGGATATATACGTATTTCTCATCGCCGGATATCAAAACCAATTCCATCACTAATAATTATACTGGAATTTATGGCACGAACTCCAGCCCGTATGTATACGATAATAAAATCAGCAATAACGGAACAAGCGGGGTGGAATTTTGGACGCTCTCCCAACCGGTGTTTTATAATAATAGTTTTAAGGATAACGGTTTAATTGGAACGGCTTTCAAATATTTTTGCTATCCCAAATTTGGGCCGACATCCGGTTCGGATAAAGGATTCAATGTCGTTGCCGATAATGATGTGTATGGCGTGTATAACTACTATTACACGGATCCATTCATGGGAAGTACCGACGCCTATAACCAGCGGATCGGTGGTTACAACAGCATTGCCAATAATTCCGGCTATAATCTTTATGCATATGATAATTGCGTCGCTTACGCCTACTGGAACTGGTGGGGTCTAGGCGTTCAGCCTATTACCACATTCTATAACTATCAGTCATGGATATTCTACACGCCTTATTTACAGAACGATCCGGGCGGCGGTTCGACGCTTGGGAAAATAGTAACCGTGCAAAGTACCTTATCCGATAAGAACAGAGACTATGAAGCGGCCGGATTTGATCCGAAGAAACCGAATCCCAATCGTCTATCCGATTTATGGCTTTGGGGACATGACTTGTTTATTAGAGACTGTTACGAAAAAAACTGAAGATATCACTTTTTAGAAGTCCAAAGTCATTTGGGTTTGTAATCTTTTCATCATCCTTTTGGCTTTTGCCTTTGTGTTAGTTTTCATATCAGAAAAT
>JBAZPA010000007.1:0-15980 GCA_041648435.1 archaeon | reverse complement strand
AGCAAAATATAGCAGATATTTAGCGTAAAATCAGCTAAATAGGGCTTTTATTAGATCGATCAAATTATAGTCTGTTTATCCTTATTTATCAACTATTTACAAGTTTTTTCGTAACAGTCTCTAATAAGTTTAATCTTGAAGATGCCCAGAAATTGATAAAGCATTTTATCGTGAAATTTCTCCTGCCTGATACCTTAAAACCAAATCAGGATTTACTCTCAAAGTTTGCTGAATTCACCCAGCCTGACGATGTAATCATCACTTTCAACTACGACTTACTGCTTGAACAAGCACTATGGAAAGCCGGATTGTGGAGTCCACAGGATGGTTATCTTTTAGGAGAGTTCAACAGAAATTTGAAATACGATCATTCTAAATTATTTGAAACTCAAGTTCCCATCATAAAACTGCATGGATCAATTAATTGGCATGAAGCAGGGATATTCCAGGAAAACATTCAGGTTGATCTAAGTCATCCGGCGAATTACGAGCCATATTTTGAAGGATTGAATATTGATTTTGGTGTGCGCCAGAGGCCACGTGAATTCTATTACGATCAATATTTAATTGCACCGACGTTTATGAAGACGTACAGGTCTAAATATGAAGTTCACCTGGTCAGGGCTGCCTGTGATGCTATTTCAAAGAGCGATGAAATTTATGCCATCGGCTACAGTTTTCCAGATGCTGATTCTTTTTCAAGTTTTTTATTAGCCCAAATTCCTGCTGAATCCAAGATATTTATCGTCGATAAAAATGCAGACGAAATCGCGACCACCCTGTCAAAGTCCTATGGATTAAAACGAAACAATATTAAGAATGAGCAGAGCAATATTGGAGATTGGATTGGTGGTGGATTTAAGTTCTCGGCATATGAAAATTACTTAGAAACGCAACATATCATGAATGAGATGCTACAGATTTCAAAAAATCGGAGTATTAAACATGAGTGAACAGACGACTGAAATTCGTTGTAAAGATTGTGGTCTTCTTTTAGACGAGAATCCCGGAGCTAAAATTGAAGACCGGAAACCGTGTCCGGGTTGTGGTTCATCCACAAGAAGTATATATATGAGTATAGAGGATAGAGTAGTCGTGTCGGATTCAATTTCATCAAAATTGAAATCTCCCGGAATCAAAAAACCTGTGATAGAGACTATTTCCGGTAGTGAGTTGTACAAAAGGGAAAATATTCTTGTAAACAAAGAGCGGATTATCGACCGTAAACACAACCGCTATCACGAGAAGGTTGTTGATCCTAAAACAGGTGAAATCATTCACGAAGTTGAAGAACCATTGAGCGACCATCGGAAACATGGAAACGCTAAGTTCCAAAAGTGACATTTCAGTATTTGGAGAGTTTCAGCAAACGCTGAAACATGAGAAAATAGTGAAATCAGGTAGTTTTGATAGGAATGGGCATTTTTACGGATATTTCACAAAACTATTGATTCTTAAAATTCGGGGCTGTATATTCTTCCTGTATTTTGAGAGGTGAACATGTTAGTTGAATTTTCGGTTGAGAATTACTTATCCTTCAAGGAGCGGGCGACGCTTTCGATGGTAGCCACCACCCGCAAGGAATTGGTGGAAGAGGCGACCTTTGAAGCCGGTGTGTTACGCTTGTTAAAATCCGCGACTATTTACGGCGCCAACGCCAGCGGCAAGAGTAATCTCTTTAAGGCGATGGAGTTCATGCGGCGATTTGTTCTTAAATCAGCAGAATTGCGAACTGAAATCGACGTAACTCCGTTTCTATTTTCAACAGAGACAGAAAATGAACCATCTTCATTTGAGATGGTTTTCATTCGAGGCGGAATTCAGTACCGATACGGTTTTAGCGTTGATAGACAGAAAGTTCACCGCGAATGGTTTTTTTACATTCCAAAAAAGATTGAGACAGTCCTATTTAATCGGGAAGGCGATAAAATTGCTGAGAGCAATTCAAAGTTCCCGGAAGCTAAAGAGTTAATTTCAAAAACACGCCCGGATACACTACTATTAACAATCGCAGCTCAATTCAATAGTAAAATTGCACTGGAAATCGTTAACTGGTTCACGAACTTCATCCCAGTATCAGGGATGCGCGATAATTATCACTACACATTTGATTTAATTGAGAAACATCCCGAGTGTCTGGATAAAGTACGCCAAATTATCAAAGCGGGTGATATTGGCATTGAAGACTTAGTCATAAGAAAATCTGAAGTTCCAAAAGAAGAGACACCGGAACAAGTACGAATGTTGATTGAATCTTTTAAGAAACCTGTAAATAAATTTTTTAAAATAGAGGTGGACGCGTTGCATCAGAAGTATGACGCGAATAGCAAGCCGACAGATTTGCGGAAAATTGAATTTGCTAAATATGAGTCTGATGGTACCAAAAAATTGTTATCACTGCTTGGACCGATTCTCGATGCCTTGCTTAACGGGAAGGTTCTATTTATTGACGAAATGGAAGTCGGTTTACATCCCCATTTAAGCGAGCTTTTAGTCAAAATGTTCAATGCGGTAGAATATAATTCCAAACATGCCCAGGTGATTTTAACTACTCATAATACTCATTTGCTAAATATAAATCTTTTTAGACGCGATCAGATCTGGTTTACTGCCAAAGACAGATTTGGGGGTTCTAAATTAAATAGTCTTTCAGATTTCCGTAAACGTAAAGATGCCTCCTTAGAAAAGGATTACTTACAGGGTTTATTTGGTGCAATTCCGATTATCCAGGAGGATTTGTTAAAAGAATTGGAATGTAATAGCTAATGGGAAAGCCAATTTTCTACCAAAAACGATCGAGGGATTCTTATCGGCGGCCCTTTGGAGGTCGTAAACCATGGAAAAGACGAATTCTGATCGTTTGTGAAGGTGAAAGGACTGAACCACTTTATTTTAAAGCCTTTCGTATATCCAGCGTTAAGGTTGAAATAGCGGGAACTGGTAGAAATACAGATTCATTGGTAGAATTTGCAATTGATTTGGAAGAAAAAACTAGAAAAAACCATGAGCCATACGATGAAGTGTGGTGCGTTTTTGATAAAGACGATTTTCCTGAACAGAATTTTAATCGGGCATTTCAACTAATTGAAAATCGTAAGAATTTTCGAATCGCTTATAGTAATGAAGCCTTCGAACTATGGTACTTACTTCATTTTCATTACTATAACACGGCAATAGACCGTTCTCGGTACGAGCGAAAATTGACCAGATTACTTGGATACACTTATAAGAAAAAAGACCCAGAAATGTATCAGAGATTGTTAAACCGCCAACCAGATGCTATCCGTAATGCCCGAAACTTACTTAATTCCTACCGAACATACGACCCGTTTCGAAATGATCCTTCCACGACGGTTGTCGATCTGGTGGAAGAATTGAATAAGTATGTGGATTGAATACTTAATTAATGTTTCTGTATATGGCGAGTTTCAGCAAACGCTGAAACGGGGGAAATAGTGAAACCACAGATCGTGGATTTGTATCTATGACAAGTGAATTTGTTTGGATAAATTAGCCTCAGTCACAGGAGGAGAATTGACAGCCAGAAAGACAATTACGACAGCCATTCGGGATTTTGCGGAGCAGCGCGCTTACTTTTCAATCGGTGATCTACGTGAATATTTGCGGCAAAGTAAGATCGTTTTCGCCGAAAACAGCGTAAAAATGACTGTTGCGCGACTGAAGCGGGAAAATGTGATCTTCAGCGCAGGACGGGGATTTTATTCAATCCTGAAAGATATGGTCAGTCTTGAGACCGAAAAACTTGAACCTTTAAAACAACTGCTGGTAGAAAAATACCCCTTTCTACCATTTACGATATGGAGCACCTCTCAGATCGCTTTCGCGTATCATCATATTCCCGTCGTTCATCCAACGTTGATATGCTCAGAAAAAGACGCATTATCCGGCGTAAAGGATTATTTGAATTCCAAAGGATTTCTGGCTTTTGATAATCCGAGTAAGCAGGAAATCGAGAAGTATTTTCAGGTGGAATCTAACACGATCGTGTTACGTCCTTCGGTAACTCGTCAAAAGGATCAGGATTACTTTGCGACAATAGAAGCGATTCTGGTTGATCTTTATATTGAGAGTCAAAAACTCTTCTTGATGGATATGGCAGAATTTCAACGGATACTGAAATATTTTATCACCCATTATCGGTTGAATTTAAGTTACTTTTTTGATTATGCTGATCGGCGGAAAATTAAACAAGAGATGATGCAACTCGTTAAAATGTATACCAATGCCACTTTGGCTTAAATAATGGCGCTGGTATACAAATGAGTGTCTAAGTAATATGATTTCCAGACAATGTTTCACCAAAGAATGGATAGATGATCAAAGAAATATTCTGGGAAAACCAATTGATCCAGGCTTGCTGGAAAAAGCCATTATGGCTTTCGAATTGGTTGGTGAACTGGTCGAGAGCGGCCTGTCATTTGTCTTTAAAGGTGGGACGAGTCTGTCTTTGCTTATGGAATCGATCAGGCGACTCTCGATTGACGTGGACATTGTAACTGAAGAATCCGCCGAACATATTGAGCAGATACTTTCAGACATTGTTAATAGATCAACAATTTTCACTTCATGGAAAGAAGATATTCGGGAGCCAGTTGCTCGGATTCCGAAGAAACATTACGAAGTCTATTTCGATTCATCGATAGATAAAAGAGCACCAGTTTATGTTCTTTTGGATGTTGTGTTTGGAAAATCATCTTACCCAAAAATTCAATCACACGTCATCAAATCGCCTTTTATAACAGTCGAAAAAGAAGTACACATTATGGTTCCGACCCTGAATGGAATTTTGGGTGATAAACTAACGGCATTTGCACCGCATACGATTGGAATCCCATTTGGTAAAGACAAACAGACTGAAATCAATAAGCAATTGTTTGATATCGGGACGTTATTCGATATTGTGGATAATTTAGCAGAAGTTAAAACATCTTTCAGTCAGACGGCTATTCAGCAAGTAGGATATCATTCAAAATTCTTAACGCTTACTGACATTCAAGCAGATATAATCGGAACGTGTCAAATGATAACTGGCATGAGCACGGATACGACGAAATATAATCCTGACGAAAAAGAAATATTCACGGGAATTCGGGGGCTTCGCTCTTTTTTGTTGATCTCACCCTATAATATTCAAGAAGCCCAGATAAACGCCGCCCGTTGTGCTTGTCTTATTGCCGGGCTTGAGGGAAAATTAGATTTAAATATTGTAAGACCATACAAACCTGAAAAGATTACTCCACGACCACTTTCGGAGCGCTTTCGTCGTTTTGAAAGACTTAAACGTACTATTCCGGAAGCATATTACTACTGGCAGGTCGTTGATCAATTAATATGAAAATGGCGGTGCAACTATGTCCTCGTTTAATCCCATTAAGTTTGCCAATGACGTCAATACCAAGTTTCTGAACTATCAACTGACCGCATTCCCCTTTTCCGATCCTGATTTAGCGGAACAAGCGCGGAGACTTCTCAAAGGCGGGAGTGATTTTCAGCCGCTGATCAAGGGGCCTTACTTATCTATCAGTCACGCGTTTAAATGGGGACGTAGCCTGACAGATTTTGTCCGGGAAGGAAAAGTGCATCCGGCACTCCCCGGATTAGCAGAATATCCGAATCTCTTTGCGCACCAGGACCGTGCTCTCGAAGAAATATCTCTGGGACATCATTGCTTGATTTCAACCGGTACCGGTTCGGGAAAGACCGAAGCATTTTTATATCCGATTTTTGATCATTGTCTTAAACTTCGAGATTCCAACGCCCCAGAGGGAACCGTTGCTATCCTGGTCTATCCAATGAATGCTTTGGCATTCGATCAGTTAGAGCGCCTGAGACGTTTGCTGGCTGGTTCCGGAATTACATTTGGTCTATATGTTGGAACAACTGCGGCTTCTGAAAGCGATGTGAGAAAAATCCACAGGATGCAAGCGGGTCAGGGACGGAAGGAATACACGGATTTATTCGAGTCATATAAAAAGCAGGAATCATATCAGGTTTCACCTTTTGAAGAAAGGCTTACTGAAGAAGAAATAGCCCGACATCCGCCTCGGATTTTGTTGACGAATGTCAAGCAACTTGAGCTGTTAATGACCCGAAGAAAGGACATTCAGATTTTCTTAAATGCTCCTCTTAAATTCCTGGTTTTTGACGAAGCCCACACTTACTCAGGAGTCGCAGGTGCTGAAGTATCGTGTTTGATCCGGCGGTTAAGAGCATTGACGGGAAAAAGTGCAGACGATGTTATCTGTATTGCAACATCGGCGACAATAGTCGATCCGGAGTTGGGAGAAGAGGCGGCTCGATTTTTTGCGCATCGCTTTCTCGGAGTTGAAAAAGAACGAATTGCAGTCATCCAGGAAGAATTCGAAGCGGAACAATTTCCCGAAAAAAGATTTAATCCACTATTTCCCAAAGTAGATACACTCCGCTTACTGGAAAAACTATTAAAGATATTAGAATTAAAAGATGTTGATAATATTCGGACAGCATACAATGAATTGACGGGTGAGAAATTACCAGATGGCGACGACATTTTTGCTATCCTGTATGAATCTCTGAGGCAAAACAACTATGTCTATTCGCTTTATAACCATTTGAAACGTTCTAATACTATGAACGATGCACTTCAAATCGTTCTTAGGACGATTGGACGAAAAGACAGAAGTAGTTCCGAACAAAACCAGGCTGAACTGCTCTGTTATTTAGCGATAGGCGCCGCCGCTCAAAAAGAAGGCAATCCGTTAATCCGACCCAAGTTGCATTATTTTGTCAAAGGCTTGGAAGGCGCAGTTGTTACGTATGATAAAGAACAAAAAGAACCGGAGAATTCCCCGAGGTTATTTCTTTCACGTAAGGAAGCGAGAGAAATTACCGGAAATGATGACGTCGCTATCCTATCGGTTTTTGTATGTAAGACATGTGGGCAGCATTATTTCGAGGGGTATTATCAGAATCTCGAGGTTGAAGGCGAAAAGATTGTCGGAGGGCAAGCCGAAGGGAATACGATAATATGGCTTCCTTCCAATGAAACCGAAGGGAAGCGGGTTCTCTTAACTAATCGATTCATTTCTGATTTGAATGACGAAGATGATATCCCAATTCGGCGAATCAACCGAATCCGAAAAGAGATCTTTTTTTGTCGGATTTGTGGTGCATTACAGTCCGATCGCGAAGACCGATGTGCAAATCCCAAATGCAAACGCCTGAATACTATAGTCAAACTTGATTTGATTCCATTAGATTCGAATGGTAAACTGGGATCTTGTCCTGCATGTAAAGCTCGCGGAAAAACATTTGGTAGAAATATTGAACCGATACGACCGTTGAGAGCGGTCACAGTTTCGGATGTTCACATTCTTGCGCAGAATATGATCAACGCCGCAGATGAGGATAGCCAAAAGTTAATTATCTTTGCCGATAATCGGCAGGATGCGGCTTTTCAATCCGGATGGATGCAGGACCATGCCCGCCGGTATCGTTTTAGGCATTTAATTTATCAATATTTAAAGAACCGTTCCGATATTGTATCGATCGGCGATGTCCAAAATTATTTATTCCAGTGTTTTAAGAAAGACAGAAACCTGGGGATGATGTTAGCTCCTGAAGTGTATGAAAATTATCATGACGAAACTTATGGGACAAGTTTCTGGAATCAGTTGAATTATTATCTGAAAATTCAATTAATGCGTGAACTCGGTACAAGTTTTACCCAGAAGGAAGGGATGGAAGCATGGGGAATATTGAGTGTCCGCTATGCAGGGATTACATCAGATAATCCTTGGGTAAAGAAATGGGCTGGACTGATACACATCGATCCTGAAGACCTTGCGTCGAATCTTAGCAGTCTGTTAGATGTTTTTAGGCGCAATCGTTATTTTTATGATAGTCAATCGCCAATATTCAGCAAAACATGGAATGAAGGCGA
Source organism: archaeon (assembly GCA_041648435.1). Lineage (GTDB taxonomy): Archaea > Iainarchaeota > Iainarchaeia > Iainarchaeales > JBAZPA01 > JBAZPA01. The sequence goes on along the minus strand of JBAZPA010000007.1, from coordinate 8,038 downwards.
TTGGGAAATTCAGCAAGGTTATCTGCCTCTGATTCATGGAGGAAATAACAGACCGATTCCTCCAAAAGGAATTGCAAAGTCTCCCGAAGAAAGCGAACGCAATTATTATACAGTCTTTCTTCACACTCTGCGTGGACAGACTTTAGTCGAGAACTTCACGAGCAAATGGATTATGCAGGCACAGTTGCGGAGTGATTTTTTAGAAGACCTGTGGTCTTTCTTGACGAATGATATCAAAATTCTAATTCCGATTGACTTGCTGGGAAGTCAATCACGGGTACTTGCCAGAGTCCATCAAGTTGATTCCTCGAAAGTGGGGATAACACCGCAGTGGGCAACTTATACTTGCAACGTATGTCATCGTATTCATTCCCATTCTGCAACTGCCTGTACAGCGATGCATTGCCGGGGTTCCTTAATAAATGAATCACCGTCACTCGAAAACTACAATATCAGCCTGCTGAACCAACCATTTACGATGTTACGTCCTCATGAACATACTGCGCAGGTTCCGGCGAAAGTGAGAGAAAGAGTTGAGATCGAATTCAAAAAGAAAAAAGGTAGATACAATTCATTGGTAGCGACGCCGACATTGGAATTAGGTGTGGACATCGGCGCATTGGATATGGTATTAATGCGAAATATACCGCCGACACCGTCAAATTACTGGCAGAGAGCGGGACGCGCCGGCAGAAGATACCGTTTGGCTGTCATCTATTCATATGCGAGAAGAAGCGAACATGATCAGTACTATTTTGATGATCCGACTTTTATGTTGGAAGGAACAATCCTGACGCCGAAGTTCAATCTACAAAACGATGTAATGTTGAAAAAACATGTCCATGCCACTGTCCTTTCGGAATTGTTAAAATGGACATCAATTCCTCAACAGACCGACTTAACGGATTTCGAAATAGCAGAAATTCGAGATGTCATTGATCGATCTTTCCCTTCATTCATTGGGAATTTTTTATTCGACGAGGAAGGGAATTATTTAAGCGTTTCACCCGATTTGACTCATGTAAAGAAGATTGTTACTCGATATATCCAAAAATTATCCGATTCCGTCATTAGAGTATTTAACCAGTACTGGCCAGAAGCAGACATTGATTCTGTATCTATTGAAATTATTCGACGCTACGTTGAAGAAATGCCCGATGAGTTACAATCGACAGTTAATCTCTTGCATCTAAGGATGATGTGGGCGGTCACGACACAGAAAAAATATATTCGATATCAATTGGACAGGTTGTTAAGACCTGAAGAAGAAAAGATACTTAACCGGTGTAAAAATTATCTCAAAGAACTTAACACACATTCGAAAGAGAATTATACTTTGAGTGCTTTTGCAAATGAAGGTTTTTTACCCAGTTATGGCCTATATGATGGCGGTATTCGCGCGTTTGCCCATCAATCGTTTATTGGAGGAAGCAGAAATAAGCCCGATTTTGAACTTTCACGCACCGCTATTATTGCGGTTCGGGAATTCGTTCCTGGTAACTTGATCTATGCAAATAATGGTCGTTTTAAAATTGTATTGTACAGATTTCCGGCGCTTCAGGATAAACTAAAAACAGGTGAATTTAGAATTAACTTGGAGAAGAAACGAATTGCGACAGACTCAGAATCAACTCAATCAATTCACTATAACACACAGGACGATTTGCGTATTATAGGAATTCCAATTTCTGACTGCGATATGCATTATACATCCCGTATTAGCGACGAGGAAATGAATCGATTCCAATTGCCAGTCGTTGTTTTCGGACGTTTTAAAAAATCCCGAAGAGGTGGGAAAGTATTTTCAATATCGGATAAAAACATTCAGTTGCTTTTCGGGCAGAAGATTCAATTATTAAATCTTGGTCCCAGAGAAAATGTGGAAAAGAGGCATTTAGGATATCCCGTTTGTACAATATGTGGCGCAGTCAGGTCTCCGTTTTTATCAGAATACGAGTTAACTGAATTCAATGATATTCATAAAAAACGTTGTGGGCGAGAACCAGAATGGGTCGCATTGGCCGCTGAGGACAGGGTAGATGGTATCCTAATTCAAAACCTTGAAACTGAAGCGATCGCAATAAACCTTGGAGAAGCATTTATCATGGGAGCGTCTCAGATTTTAGAGATGGAAAGAAATGATTTGAATACGCTCATTTACCATGAACAGGATAACTCTTATTCGCTATTTATTTATGATCCGATGCCGGGTGGTTCTGGATTGTTAAATCAATTCGTTGATAACTGGTCGAAGGTCATATCTGTTGCAATAGTTTGTTTGCAGAATTGTCCAAACGCTTGTGAAACCAGTTGTTACAGTTGTATGAGAACATATTATAATGTGTACAACCATAAGTACTTAGACCGTCAAATAGCCGTGAAGCAATTGGGCGCCTTTCAGGGTAATCTTCGATTTGAACGTAAACTTGAACCGATTGAAGAACTTGGTGAACAAACAGAAGAAAAGGGAACAAATAGAGGTGAGGTCAATTTTTCAGAGGTCTTACAGAAATTTGGATTCCCAGCATTTGAAACGCAGAAATGTATTCAGATTGGACCGCCCTATAATACCACAACGCCAGATTTTTATTATGAAGACGTTATCAAAGATGTATATGTCGCTGTCTATTTGGATGGACTTTCAAAAAATGTGCATGGGAACGAAGAGAGACGCAGGATTGACCGCGTTATACGTCAGATTGTAGAATCCGAAGGGATTGAAGTAGTAGAAATCGCCTCATCTGAACTTAACGACCCGGAGGCATTGAAACAGCAATTGAAAATATTGGCGTTTAAGATGCGGAAGAAGGATTTATGGAATAAATTGTAACGATAGAAAAATGGTGTTATAAAAGTTTTGCTTTTCTGCTATTGACAATAATACCACACTGTGAGATTCGATTGACTTGTGTAAGACTCCCATTTTGGGGAATTTCATTTTCTACTTGACAACATAAACTGGATAAGGCTACCAAAACCTCCAAAGATTATCCTTAAACGAAAAGGTCAGAAATTCCATGTCAGTATGAACTAGTGTCATGTCATACATGATATGACGGGTATAATCGTTTCAGTTTAATTCTTGCGTCCTGGGTTGTAAATTGCCAATCAATCTTTGAGTTTTTATTATTGCGTGCATTTTGCCAAGCGTCAACCTCACTTTTGATTATGTCAATATTATCCAGATAGCGATTTAGACATTGTCCCATTAACACATTCAGTTCTATCTCGGCCATATTTAACCAACTGCCATGTACCGGTGTGTACACAAACTCAAATTTTTCACTAAGCCTTTTTGCTTCTTCTGGTGCAAAACGCTCGTAAAACGAACCGGCTTTATGCGTATTATAATTATCCATTACCAGTGTGATTCGTTTCTTGTCCGGATAAATTTCATCCGCTAAATAACGGATAAACTCAGCCCAGTCGCCTTTGGTCTTTTGACCGGTTACTTTCACCTCACGTTTTTCAGCAAGAGGTTCATTCGCCATAAAAATATTGCATACTCCACAGCGTTCGTATTCATAATCCACCCGCGCATCTCTTCCTTTGTTCATTGTCAATCCCGGCCGGACTTCACGAATCATTTGCTTCGGACTCTCATCCATACACACTACGGGATTTGATTCGTTATAAGGTCTTTTATAAACATCCAGCACCTTCTCCATATCTGCAACAAACTGCCCATTGGCCGAGGGAGGGATAACCCAACCTTTCACTTTCCAAGGGCGTAATTCGTTTTTTTTAACACGCGCCGGATCGTTTCATGAGAAATACTGTCAATATACTTCAATTCAACCAGCTTGTCTGCGAGCATGCGTAGCGACCATTTTGAGAAACCAGCAGGCGGTTCACTACAGCACAGCGTAACCAAATGAGCTTCAAGTTCTCCGTCTGCTTTTCTTTCATACTCCCGGCTTGTTGGTTTTCTTTCTAAAACGACATCAAACCCATTCTCTACAAACTTTTTCTTAACCCGGTCGATTGTACGCATCCCTACTTTGAGCACTTTGGTAATTTGTTCGTTTGTGATCTTTTCAGAATATTCACCCTCATCACAATTGAGTAAAATATAGGCCGTTCGGAACTTATGCGAAGTATGGTATCCTTTGTTTATGATTTCCAAGAGATCTCCGCGTTCCTCCAATGTTAGTTTTACTGTGTACTTTACCATATCATTTCTCCATCTTTGTTCTGATGGTAAAGTTAATGATAATTACGTCATATTACAAGTGACATGACAGTAAGACAGAAGCAGACTTAATATTTGCAGAACATTCCCGATAAAAAAAGAAGTTACTGGTTTTTGCATGTTGAGAGAGATCATTTGTTCCAACTGCGATTGTTAGGATTCCCAAAGGAACTAATGGATAATAATAAAAACAATTACAGGTTAAAAAATGTGTGAATATATTTTACAGATTATTGAAAAATGTTGTTGTGCAGGAATTTTTAGAAATGTATAAATGATTGTTTTAATATTGGAAAATGGTTGACAAACTTGACACAAATACCGGTCAAGTCAGGCACGCAAAAAAGTGTAAGGGTGTGTCTTTTATATATCGGGGAAGACAGACTAACAACTAACAAAAATGAATATATGAAAGTGTAAGGTGTAAGGATATGGGAATTAGTGCAAAGGACATAATCAAGGCTATAAAAGAATCGGGTGGATCAATTAGCATGGCCGCTAAAATGTTGGGAGTGGCAAGGATAACTTTATACGAGCATAATAAAAAGGAAAAAATCGGGGATGAAGTCGAAGGGTTGAGAAAACAGTGTCGTGAGGAGAGGTGCAACCAAAGGTGGATATATGCAGGTTCGGACAGGAAGGTTAGCATTACGGTAAAAAGTGATGAAGGAAGTTTGATTTTATCTAAGAATGCAGAACATTTTAAATAGAACAAAGGGGAAATATACATCGGTTTTCAATCTATCAGTTGACCAGTTGAGTCTGCGTGATTTAATGAATTATACCAAAACATTGATGGATACTGGTAAGATTGAGGGTAAGGAATATCTTTTTAATATGAACAAGCTGCATAGGACGTATGCTACCGTGACTAAAAATACAGAAGAAATAGCGAAGATGAAATTGGAAGGTAAAACGCTAACGCAGGTTTATGACGATATGTTCCAGTTTATGCAGGAGATCGGGTATAAGTTCGATGAATACGATGTCCAACAATGCGAGGTGGAATTGGATATGATCGAATTGCGTGTTCGGCGAAGCATGCCACATGTCGAGGACTTCCATCGTGGCGGCGGTGGGCTGGATATAGGATTTTAGGACAAATCAGAAAGTGAATGTATAATAGTATAGAGAGAAATTGACAACAGAATTTGAAACCGCCCTTCGTGGCAGAGGAAAGGAATAAACATGATACCCGTACAACAGAAAACAGAACACACGCCGGTTTCCAAAAGCGAACAGCGCATTAAGGTTGAGAGTTCTGGTGCAGACGGAAAGTACCGTTGCTATGGCTTGACAAAAGAAGAAATCAAGCAGCTTGTCACTGGACGAGGACTGACCATAACCGATCTGATCGATGTGGTGATTGAATTGAACGGAATCATCGGAGTCGGACTGGTCACGTTGGGCGAACAGTTGGACAACCATTGCCGAAGCAAAATCAGAAAGGGTAACGATGAATAAAGTGAAAAAAGTGGATGTGATCGAAAAAAAACTAACAAGGGCAAGCCATTCATTAGGTATTGCATGGGATGATCTGCGCGTTGCGTTGAACAAAGCCGGTGACGTTGAGTCGATTGTATTGCTATCGTTGATTAAGCGCACGAGTGAGCTTCAGAATGAAGTTGATGGTCTGTTATCAGCACACAATGCCGACAGAGACAGGATTATTGATAAGGCCAATAAAAAGCAGGTGGAGCAGAGCCTTGCTGGAAATGTAAAGTAATCGCTAAAAAACTCGGATACAAGATTTGAAAGGGAAATGAAAGTCAAATATCTCTAAAGATTCTAAAAAAAGCGGAATGATAGAATGAGTACAGAACCAATAAAACCGAGAAATGCTGGCACACTTTTGCCGTTGTTATTAGCGTTTGGTTCTATGCAGAATGATGTTTTTGCTGAAAGAATGGTTTGAGGAAAACTTAAAGACGCCGGAAAAAGGAGAAAGTTCTCATGGGAAAAGCTAAAAAAATAGTAAAAATGACATTGGCGGTAACTAATCTGTCGGCATTTCTGTTGGATTATTATGAGGGTATGACATCTCTTAATATTCCGATCTGGCTATTAGAGATCAATCGAGGGATTGTAAGCCCCGAATGGTTTGAGAACGCAGAAGAATTTGATGTTCCCGATAAGGGCGTTGAAGTATTGGATTGCGCTCTAACGTCTGTATGGCTGAATGTTGTTTCAAACAACGATTACGGGGAATTGGCTGTGGAATCAAATACCTATGAGGCGATGCGCCGAATGTATATTGAAAATGTCGAGCAGAGAATGGATACGGTTTGGGACTTACTGAATACGCCGGTCACAAATGTATTCGTAAAGCCATTTCCAATTTTACTGATCGAAGATGTCGATATAAATATAGTCAGAATGAAGAAAACTCAAACGCAGGAGGCAATGACGAAAATTATGGTGAAAGGAAAAAGGGCTGTTAAAAAAGAAGATGTGAATTAGGTTTGTATGGTTGAATTTGATAAAATATACACCGGCGATAGCATGGAGATTCTGAAAACAGACCAAATGTTTGCGGAACATTACCGATAAGAAAAGGATGTTGTTATTTATGCGGAATCAAAATGAGAGACGATGAATCCGGCGAATATTATAAAGAGTGTACAGAGGAATTTCCGATCCTCATGAAGCCACATCAGAAACGACCAAGAAAGAAATGATGCAAATACAAGATAATACCACAAATAGGCAAATTACACAAATAAGTACCCAAAGGTGACAAAAAACAATAAAACGTTGGTAGCATAAAAGTGTGTAACATGGGTAATTTCATAACGAGAGTGACAAAAAAAGGTGACAAAATTAAAATGTGTAATATGGGTGTAAGATGAAGATTGAAGAAAAGGATATAATCAGAGCTGTCAAAGAGGCCAAAGGATCAGTTGGAAACGCGGCGGTGATATTGAGGGTATCGAAAAAGACGATCTATAACCATATCTGTAAATCGTCGGAACTGAAGGCTGGTGTTGATGCAATCATAAAGGCGTGTAGGGATGAGCGCAAGAACAGCAAAAAGGTTTATATTGGCAAGGAAAAGCGAGTCAGTCTTACCGTACCTAAGAGCAAGACGGGGGCGATACTGTCGGACCGGATGCAGAAGATACTGGATCAAACAAGGGGGAAATATGCTTCGATCTACAATTTGGCGATAGACCAACTGGATTTGCGGGAGTTGATGGCCGAAACGAAGAAAAAGTATCAAGGGGGCGACGTTGAATTTAAAGAATACGCATTCATAATGAACATGTTACATAGGACATATACGGGGGTAGCAAAGTCGGCGGAGAAACTGAAGTCGGCTAATCAATATGTCTGGTAGTGATCGCCGTCACAGGCATTTAGGACAAATAAATGAATGTATAATAATATGGAGAGAGAAAGAATAAAGGAGAAGAAATGAAAACCATTGAAGAAATTAGAGAAAAATTTCCCGCTGATGGTAAATGCCAGATCGCTGTGCCACAAAGTGTTTTTAAATTGGTGGAAAATGGAAGAGGGGGTCTTTATAGTCAACAACAGGGAATCTTTAGAAAAGTCATAAGAATTCTGGGGATCGATTCGGGACTTGTTTTCAGGCACATTTTTGAAAGTTGTAGCCTTGTGATCGCATTCAATGATAAGAAAACCGTTCTGGAAATATGTTACAGCCCGCGAACGATAGCACATCGTATAGACACGGAGCATATTTTCTTTAGATAAGGGTAATAGAGACTGTTACGAAAAAACTTGTAAATAGTTGATAAATAAGGATAAACAGACTATAATTTGATCGATCTAATAAAAGCCCTATTTAGCTGATTTTACGCTAAATATCTGCTATATTTTGCT
>JBAZPA010000006.1:0-16437 GCA_041648435.1 archaeon | reverse complement strand
CAGGTAAGATTTCCGGTCGGGTCACCGATGCGCAATCCGGCCAACCGTTGGGTGGCGTGAACGTGATTCTGGAAGGCACCAGTTTAGGCGCCGCTTCCGATATGAGGGGGAATTTTGTGATTTTGAACATCGCTCCCGGCTCGTACTCGATCAAAGTGATGATGATCGGTTATGCGCCTCTGACATTGACTGATGTTCGCATCGGTATAGATCTGACGACTCCATTGAACGTCGAACTGAGAGTCGAATCGCTGGTCGGCGAAGAGGTTGTCGTGGTTGCGCAAAGAAAAGTAGTACAGCGTGACGTGGCATCCAGTCAGATGAATATCTCGAAGGAGCAGATCGACGATCTGCCGGTAACAAGCGTAAACGGCGTCATCGGAATGCAGGCGGGGGTCGAAGGGCTCAGCGTCCGAAAAGGCGATGCCGATGAATTGGCGATGATGGTTGATGGCATCTCCCTTAAAGACGATCGTACCGGCAAACCAATTTCGGGCATACCGCTTAGCTCGGTTCAGGAAATCATGATTACATCGGGTGGTTTCAGCGCTGAGTACAGCGACCTGCAAGCGGGCATCATCAACGTTGTCACCCGTGAAGGTTCATCAGATAAATATACGTTCAACCTCACCGCTCGCTACAGTCCTCCGGCATCGAAACATTTCGGGCTCTCCATTTACGATCCGAATTCCTACTATGTGCGTCCTTGGTTGGATGAAGATGTATGTTGGACGGGAACGAACAACGGCGCTTGGGACCCGTACATGCAAGCGTCATATCCCGCATTTCCGGGCGGCTGGAATAAAAAATCACAAGACCTATTAGCGGATAATGATCCGACAAATGACCTGACGCCGACTGCTGCGAAAAGGCTATTCGAATGGGAACATCGTCGTCAGGGTGATATTAAAAAAGGCGACTATAACATCGACGCCGGTTTTGGCGGACCCGTTCCAGTCGTCAGCAAGATGCTCGGGAATTTGAGGTTTTATGCGTCATTTAAGACAGACCGCGATATGTATCTCGTTCCATTGACGCGTGACGCCTTCAGAGACTATTCCGGGATCTTGAAACTGACTTCGGATGTCAACAAAAAAATCAAACTGCAATTCAACTATTTTGCCAAAGAAAGCCGCGCCACATCCAATAGCGAAGTCGGCGGCCCGACGTACTATGAAGACGGTATGTGGGATTTTGTCAGTCAGACTTATCCGTTTGGCTCTTCCTCTCAACAGAGGGAAAAGATTTTCTACCCCAACTATTTTTGCAGTACAGATATTTCCAACCGTACCTATTCATTGAAAATTACGCACCTGCTGTCACAGAAGACCTTTTATGATGGGATAGTGGAAGTGGCTTCGACAAAGTACGATACTTATCCGGCGGAAAAACGCGACCGCACGAAAGTTTACGACATTATTCCCGGTGACGGCGTCTATTTGGTTGATGAAGCACCGTGGGGATTTGAAACGTTGTTAGCCTCAAAGAGTATCGACGGCTTCATGATGGGCGCCAAGAGCAATGCGCGCGATTCCACCAAAACCTCGAGAATCAAAGCAAAGTGGGATTTAACGTCTCAAATTACTACCAACCATCAACTGAAAACCGGTTTCCAAATCGATTTCTATAATTATCAAATGAATTATGGTGGTATTAATCCCGACCTTCCGACCGGAAGACCGTGGACGAAATGGGAGAGAAGTCCCTATCAGTTAGGCGTTTACGGAATGGACAAACTCGAATATGAAGGCTGGAACGCGACGCTCGGTCTGCGTGTGGAATACTTCAATCCCAACACGGAATGGTACGACGTCACTACTTACGACAGGACATTTTTTACCTCCAAATACAAATCCTATCTTGAAGAAACAATTAAGTTGAGAAAAGCGAAAAGTCTATTGACATTCCTGCCGCGTTTGGGTATTTCCCACCCGATCACCGTGAATTCCAAACTGTACTTCAATTATGGACACATGCGGCAGAGATTTTCGCCTGCGCAACTCTTCGGCGTAACAAGAATTACCGGCGGTCAGACTTCGCTGTACGGAAATCCAGAACTGCCGATGGAAAAAACGATCGAGTACGAACTGGGTTACGACCACTCGTTATTTGATCAGTATTTGTTCCATGTTGCGGCTTACTATAAAGATAAGTCCGATCAGGCAAGTTCCATTGCCTATAGAAGCGCCGACAATACTGTAGATTACGATCAGTATGCCAACATCTTTTATCAGGATGTGCGCGGACTGGAAATAGAATTGCGGAAACGCATCGGAAGTTGGATGACAGGATTTTTAAACTATACCTATGCGGTCTATACGTCAGGCAGTTTTGGCATCGCTCAGCGATATGAGAATCCATCCGAGCAGAAGAAATACGAACTCAATGTTTCAACCCAAGCGCAGTATAAACCGATTCCGCAACCGCAGGCAAAATTCAATCTTTCGTTCCACACGCCGATGAAGTTTGGACCTGCCATCGCGAAACAACATGTTCTCGGCGGCTGGGACCTGACTTTTACCGGCAGTTGGACGGCTGGTTCCTACGTAACATACGGAAACGTCATCGGGGTGACGTATAACATCCGTTGGAGAGATTCCAAAAACGTCGATATGAAAATTGCCAAGACTTTTGACTTTGGTCCGTTGGATGTGACAGTGCTAACTGAAGTGTTTAATGTGCTGAATCTCAAGAGACTTTCATTGACGTCGCTTGGTGATATTAATCTGACACCAGCCATTTATACAAAATATACTGAGTCGCTCCAATTCCCGAAGAAAGTCTATAATGAATTGGGTGATAAACATCTGTCCGGAAACGATAAACTGGGCGATTACCGTCCATCGAACGTAAAATATCAGGAAATGGATTACATCTATACAACGACGAATTTTAATAATGCCGATCCGTTGGTAATCTACTATGTGGAAGACTTGGGTAAATACGTTCAGCTGGATAAGGCAATAAGCGAAGGCGGCGTCTGGCAGGAAGTCTCCTCAAAGCAGGTCAAGAAATTGAAGGATGACAAGGCGTACATTTTCAATCCGTGCAACGAGTCTTTCATGTTCTTCAATCCCAGAGACGTTTTCTTCGGCGTCCGTATTTCCTATGAATTATAGTAATGTACAAATTTGATACAAGAGGAATGACTATGAGAAAAATGACAAAAGAACTTCATATCATTTCCGCAATCTTCTGCGTCGGTCTGGTTTTTATGACCCTATGGGTAAATCCGACATTCGGTGCAGAGGCGAAGTGGATTAAGGTTAGCAATATTCACAACTTCTTTCAATCTTACGGAAGCGAACCCGAAGAAGCATTCATTCTGGAACAACAAGCCGGAATGCGCTGGCCTGCATTTTATGCGATTCAGGATTGCCAGGCGGCACGAGGTATGTGGATCGGTTTGACAAACTATACCGATGTTGTTGCCAATAATAAAGTCTATACGCACAAGGTTGTGCATTGCGGACCTCGTCCCCGAACGGAGATCGAAGAGAACGAATTCATGCCGGTTACTTTCAAATTAGTCGGCAGAACCGCCCATTCGGACGTTTATGTAGATGGCGAACCGGCAACTCCGTTGGTTTACGACGATATCGTGGAAGAATACGACCCCTCTATGGGCGCCGACCGTATGTTGTACAATGTTGTCAATACCGAAGTCGGAATAACCTTTACCCGGAAGATTTACGCCTTCAGCCAACAGTACAACGATAATTACTTTATCTACGATTTCACCTTCAAAAATACCGGCATTTGCAGTAAACCGGATGCCACGGGCACCATCATGACCCATCAGCAGACTTTGAACGGGGTCTATTTTCACTGGCAGTACCGCAACGCTGTCTGTAAGGAAGGCAATGTAGAAGGCACTGTCATTGATTACGTAGGAAATCCCGGATGGGGAACGCCGCGTAGTATGCGATGGGGTATCCATGCGATGAATCATGTGATTGGAACTGACCCGATCAATCCGAACATGAACGGTAAACTCTTTACGGATGTAACCACCATGGGGGGCGATTGGTTAGACGATGATGGCAACGTGATTCGAGCGTTCTATTCATGGGGCGGAAGACATTCGGAAGTTTCCTATGACAATATTGGTTCTCCGAATTATCAAGGATACAAAGCAGATGGTAGAATGGGCGCATCTCAATTTATTGGCGTGGCAACGATACATGCGGATAAATCGGCTACCGATCCTACTGACGATCCGTTCCAACCTGCAATGACATGGAAGATCGAGTCAAACGACAAAGCCACGACCACCAATACGCAGTGGGACGAAGGCAGAATGAAGGAAGAGTATGAGGGGTGGATGAGCTCCGGCCATCCGCTGAAGACCCAAGCCGAGGAAGTTGGCGTAGGATTCGCTGATAAGACAGGAGGCGTCGGCGGCGGCGGATTCTCACAGGCAATCGCTTTTGGTCCATATACCATGGCACACGGCGACAGCGTTCATATCGTGCTGGCGGAAGGCATCGCCGGAATCAACCACGATAAGAACTTGTCCATCGGACGTAACTGGTACAACGTTGTTAAAGATGGAAAAACAGTCAATGTTACATTAGCGGATGGAACGGCGAAGACGATCAGTTCCAAAACAGACGCGGACAATTATAAAAACGGTTGGGTATATACCGCTGAAGATTCCATCATTCAGACATATAAACGTGCGATTAAGTTGTACAAAAACGGACTATCCTTAGGCGACCAAACGCCTCCGGACCCACCTTCCACGTTTGAAGTGATGTCGCAGGGCAACCGTATTTTTCTAAAATGGACGAACAACGCCGAATTGCATCCCCGATTTGAAGGTTACAAAATATATCGGGCGCAGGGCAAAGAGGATTCGACGTACTATTTGATTGCAGATTTGAATAAGTCCGATGGAAATTTGGCAAATGAATTCTCCGATTTTACAGCGGTCAGAGGTCAGAGCTACTACTACTACATCGTATCCTACGATAACGGCTCGACGAATACGGTTTCTGCCGGCTATCCGCTATACAGCAGTCCGTTCTATACCCGGACGAACAAAGCCGCATTTCTGCGCAAACCGCCGGCAGAAGATATGTCAGAAATTCGCATTGTCCCGAACCCGTACAATATCCGCAACCGGAATCTTCAGTACAGCGGCGAGCCCAACAAAATCATGTTTTTAAACCTGCCGGTCGAATGTAAAATTCGGATTTTCACCGAACGTGGCGACCTGATTTATACGATCAATCATTATGGAAGCGGTGACAATCGGTGGGACTTGATTACTTCATCCCGCCAAATCGTCGTGAGCGGCGTCTATATTGCCACGTTTGAAATGCCGGACGGGAAAACGTCCTATCAGAAATTCGTGATTATCCGATAACTCAATGAATAGACTAAGGAGATATAAAATGAAGAAAACATTCATGACCAAAAGTTTTATCCTGAGCACTTGTTTCTTGGTTTTCGCTTTCACCTCATGCGACGACTTTAAGAAGGAAACCTATAAAATCTCAGACATCGACAATCAGGCGAAAACCGTTTTTCAGACCTCGACACCGGTCGTTCGCACCGCCGCAACTATCGTTGAAGGCGTCGATACTCTGGTCACACCGGTCGATTCCTGCTTTTATCTGACAGTTGGCGGCGTCAAGATGAAATTGGATGACAACGAAGCATCCACTATTAGCGATTCGTTGGTACTGAAAAATGCGGTCATCGCTCCAGACACCATGATTTATCGGTTTATCACGCCCAGCGCCCTCAACAGTTCCTATTATGTTTTAGATGTTCCAGAAGATGGCGACTACTACATATATCTGAATGAATATGTGAAAGTGAAACTGACCGGTGTCAGTGGCGTTGAGGAAGATGCTGACGAATCGGTTCCGTTGGAATTAACTGCGAACTTTTTCACGATCAGCGACAACAAACCGGTTCCGGTTGTCAAAGCGCGCTATGCGTTCGAATTGACAGAAGGCAAGTACCTCCTCGAATTGATCACGACCGATCAGACGATTTCAAGAACGTTCAACATCGTCGTACTTGAAGATTAACCCGGTAACCGAATTTGTCGGAGGAATGATATGAAACGAAATTTATTCAAGATTATCCTGATGGCGACAGTCCTCTGCTATTCGACCATCTCATACGCAGGATACAAGAAACTGGCACAGACCGGTTTCCAGTTCCTCAGTGTCGAAACGGATGCGCGGGCGACCGGAATGGCAGGCGCCATGACGACGGTAAGCATGGGATCCGGCTCATTGTTTTTCAATCCAGCCTGTCTGGCGCTTATGCCCTACAAAGTGGACGCTTCGCTAGGTCAGGTGAATTGGATCGCGGACATTAAGTATAACTCATTCAGCGCGGCGTTTAAGCCGCTTCAGGGCAGAGTAGGCGTTATTGGAATCAGTGCCCTCGCAGTCGATTACGGCAATTTGCAGGGAACGATGATTTGGGGAAACGACCGCGGCTATACGGACACAGAAATTTTCAACCCGTCCGCGTTTATGGTCGGTATCGGCTATGCCAAATCTCTCTCGTCGCTGTTTGCGATCGGCGGTCAGATCAAATATACTGGTCAGCAACTCGGAAAAAGTATCGTCGAAATCGAAGACTCACTCGGCGTCCGGAAATACATCGCTAATGCTTTCGCATTTGACTTCGGAACGCATTTCAAGACCGGTTTGAAGAGTCTGGCATTCGGCATGTCCATCCGTAATTTCTCGAACGAGATCAAATATGAAACGGAAGGATTCCAACTTCCGTTGACTTTTAGTATGGGCATTTCGATGAATTTAGTCGATTTGATGCCTTCTTTAGCACAGAGCCACTCGCTGATCGCATCGGTGGACGCTGTCCATCCTCGCGATTTTCCGGAATATATCAATCTCGGATTAGAGTACAACATGAGAAATATGCTGTTTGTCAGGTACGGCTATATGTCGAATCGTGACGATCGGGCGTCAAACTTTGGATTCGGACTGAAATTAGTGGGAGTCGGCGTCGATTATTCATATACACCCTGGGGCGTGTTTAAAGATACGCAAAACTTTACCCTGCGATTCTCGCTGTAAAGGAGTCGGATGAATCGATGGAGAAACAAATGAATCGCTTATCAAATAAAATATGTCTGTATGTTGCATTGATTGTCCTGATTCTGGCAACGACCGCCGGCGCTGGCATTACCGGTAAAATTTCCGGCATCGTTCGGGATGCGGATACCAAAGCTCCTCTTCCCGGCGCGAATATCATCATCGAAGGAACGATGGTCGGTACAGCCGCCGACGAGAACGGCTATTATGCAATTCTGAACGTTGCGCCCGGCTCGTACACGCTCAAAGTCACCATGATCGGTTTCAAACCGGTTTTGGTCAAAGAGGTTGGCGTAACGATGAACCTGACAACAACCATTGACGTAGCAATGAGAACGGAAGTTCTCGACATGTCGGAGGTAGTCGTTATCGCTAAACGGCCGGTGGTTGTGAGGGAAGTATCGCACAGCCAGATGAACATCGAGGCGAAAAGCATTGCGACAATGCCGGTGCAGGAAGTCACGGAAGTCATCGGTTTGCAGGCAGGCGTTCAGGGAATGCAGATTCGCGGCAGTAGTGCGAACCAGACCGCATTCATCGTCGATGGATTTACAATGGTTGACGAACGATCCAATTCTCCTGTGACCGTCATCAGCCTTGCCTCCGTCAAAGAGGTTCAGGTGCAGACCGGCGGATTCAACGCAGAATACGGCAATATCCGGTCGGGCGTCGTTAACATCATCACCGACGATGGCAAGAAAGACAAATACAACGGATCGGTCAATTTTGTCTATAAATCTGCCGCTCCTAAGCATTTTGGAATATCACCTTATGATAAGAATTCCTATTATAACCGCCCGTTCTACGATCCGGCTGTTTGCTACGTTGGGACGGCAAATGGAACATGGGACACTTTCACGCGAAATCAATATCCGGCGTTTGAAGGTTGGAACTCCATTTCGCAGACGTCACTCCGCGATTCTGATCCAACAAACGATTTAACTCCGGACGGCGCCAGACGTCAGTACGAATGGGAACATCGTCGTCAAGGAGATATCAAAAAACCGGATTATGTTGCAGACTTTGGATTGGGCGGACCTGTTCCACTCATCAGCCAGAGCCTTGGTGATATGCGGTTCTTCCTGACTTATCAGGATCTTTCGGAAATGTTTATCGTTCCGATGACTCGACCCGATTACCGTGAATCAGCGACGCGCCTGAAACTCACATCGGATATCACACCCAAGATGACGCTGACTCTCAATGGCATGTACACACTGACGCAATCCGTTTCGCAGTACAACTGGACGACGACCCCAACCGGCACCGTACTGAGATCGGATTACTCGATTGCCAGCCTGGCGACGGCAACCCGCGAAGTGCTGTATGTTCCCGGATATTACAGCCCTGCTGACATTTATCGTACCATGTTCGGCGCCAAACTGAATCACGTATTATCATCCAGAACCTTTTATGAAGCCAGCCTTCAATATACGCACAACCGGTACAACACCTATCAAATGGCTCTCCGTGACACGACGAAAAAATACGAAATTCTCGATGGCTTCTATGTCGATGAAGAACCGTACGGCTATTGGGGGTACAGCACCGGTTCCGTGGATGGAATGCGCACAGGCGGATGGATGAACCTCGGACGCGATAAAAGCAGAAACACCACCTACAGCGGTCAATTCGATTTTACAAGTCAGGTCAATAATAGCAATCAGATCAAGACCGGTATGAATTTCGTTTTCAACAATTATGACATTAAGAGCTATACGTCATGTCCAAGTATGACAACCTGGAACCGTGAACAGGTTTATCAGGTTTTTCCTTACCGTATTGGAATCTATGCTCAAGACAAGATGGAATTTGAAGGTTTTGTCGCTAATCTCGGTTTGAGATTTGATTATTCCGACGCCAACAGCGACGAATACGAGTTGACTGCGTACGACAAATATTACAAAGTTGGCGCGGGAGCGACAATCGAAGATAATGCGCCCACTAAACCTGCCAAAGGGCAGTTTACTATCAGCCCAAGACTTGGCATATCACATCCGATTACCGAAAATTCCAAACTCTATTTCAACTACGGCCATTTCCGGTCGGAACCGAATTCGACGCTTCGCTTTAGACTTCAGCGCGAATATAACGGACAGGTCACTTCGATCGGAAATCCCAGTTTGGAACTCGAAAAGACGGTCGCATACGAACTGGGATATTCGCAGAACCTGTTCAGTCAGGTTCTGATTAACATCGCGGCATACTACAAAGACATCACGAACCAAACCGATTGGATTTTCTACCAAAACATCAATCAGTCGATTCAGTACAACGAAGCCGCCAACAACAACTACGCGGATATTCGCGGTATTGAACTCACACTCGATAAACGCGCCGGCAAATGGTTTTCCGGATTTGTGAATTATACCTATATGGTCACCTCGACCGGTTATTTCGGTCTGACGCGGTACGACGAGGACCCGTCAAGACAGCGCGATTATCTCAAGCAGAATCCGTATCAGGAAAAGCCGCATCCCGCGCCATACGCCAGAATCAACCTCGACCTGCATTCACCATACGAATTTGGTCCCAGTTTCGCCAGTATCTATCCGCTTGGCGGTTGGAACTGCAATATCCTGACCACATGGAATCAGGGCAGTTACTCGACTTATAATCCCAAAAGCGTTCCGGGGCTCATCAACAACGTCCAATGGAAAGATACATACAACCTGAATCTGCGAATCGCCAAGTCCTTCAACTTCAAACGGTATCAGTTGCAGGCGTATGTGGACGTTTCGAACCTGTTGGATACGAAGTTCCTAAGCTATACAGGCTTTGTCGGCAGTCGCGATTATAATGACTATTTAGAATCCCTACATTTTTCATGGGAAGATGGGATCGAACATGGTAGCGACCGGCTCGGCGAATACCGCGATTCGGATGTCGAATATGATCCGATGGTATCGCTCATATCGAATCCGAACGATGATCCGGCTATCGACACTCAAAACGCTCAAATTAATAAGGACAACAAAAAACGTCTTGAGACAAAATCCTACATCAACATGCCGAACAATACGTCGTTCTCGTTCCTGAATCCGCGCGAAATCAAATTCGGTATTAAGTTCATTTTCTAATAAGAATGGTGATATAGTTATGATCAATTTAAAAAAACAGTTTGCATCGGTCGCGTTCTTTCTGACGTTCATTTCGGTGACCGTCAGTCTGGCTCAAGTCGATGAAAATGAAAGACGATATTTCCGCGTCGGTTCGCTCCAGAGCCACATCAACGCTTACGGAGCAACCCGCGCGTGGAACCTTCTATATTATGAAGGACTTCGCTGGCCGGCCGATTATTTGCGACAGGACAACTCAGTTATCGACCGTCATTTTTTCTCGGTTAAAGATTTTACCGATGCCAAAGGCGTGCATTGGGACACGTGGGCTTCGGGAATCTCACTGGGATACGTCAATATTTCGCTGTTTCCCGTCAAACTGAAACAGTATGCGAAGTTTGAATTGCCAATCGTTTATGTCGATGGTGTGAACATTTCCGCACCTTACGCCAGCGATGTGGACGCGCTGGACCTAACCCAAATCCCTGACCGCGTCATCGTCAATCAGGTGAATACGTCCATTGGTCTGACGATAAATATTAAATATTCCGTGTTCAGTCAAGGCTACCATGATAATTACCTGATCAAGGAATACACTTTCACGAATACCGGTTTTGTCACGGCGGATTCAGTGGTCGTATTGACTGATACCTTGAGAGACTTTCGTTTTGGCGGCAGTACGCGCTATCAGTGCGGACGCGAAGGCGCAGAACGAACGGATGCCGCGCAGACCTATGGCAAATATTCGTGGGTGACCGTCCGCGGCGAGGATTACCCCGACCATGTCAACGATATATTGACCGAGGCAGACGGTCCGGTTGAATGGATTCGTTCCGCATTCAGTTGGTTCGGCAAATCGGACGCCGCATCGGTTACTTGGGACAACGTTGGTGCACCGCTGAGACTTTATGATGGTCGTCTGATGTCACCACACTTCGTCGGAACCGGCATTCTTCACGTCGATAAAAGCCCGACCGATCATACCGACGACCCCTATCAACCAGCGACGTTGGGATGGCACGCCGGAGACATTTATCCAGGTTGCGGAGATTTGAAAGATTCCGACCGCGCAAACATGGCTCGTAACTGGGATTTTATCGCCGGTATTCCTTCAGGGAGTTCCAAAAACGGCGCGACTTCCATCATCGGCACGGACGATCATTCGGGCAGAATGTGGGAAAAATTTACCAATTCCGACCCGATCAAGCGCCTGACCGACACGAAGTCACCGTGGACAATTCATGGAGACGGCGGCGGCACCGGTATTTGGGTTGGCTTCGGTCCGTACGACCTCGCGCATGGAGAGAGCGTTACAATCGTTCAGTTTGAAGCCGTCAACGGCTTAAGCCGCGAAAAATGCTTCGAAATTGGACGCAACTGGAAGAAATGCGTTGAGAATCCGAATACAGCCTATACTTTCAAGGATCCCGATGGCGTCGATATGACCGCGAAGTTTAGCGACGGAAGCGCCGACCTTTATAAGAATCTCTGGGTCTATACCGGAATGGATTCGATTCTGCTGACTATAAGCCGTGCCAAAAGAAACTACGATTCGGGATTCAACATTCCGCAACCACCGCTTCCCCCGGCGATGTTTGACGTGCAATCCGGCGGCGACCGCATCTTCCTGAAATGGGCGCCAAGCCCGAATGAATTAGACGGCGATTTCGCTGGTTACCGTGTTTATCGCGCCTGCGGTAAACCGGACACTTCCTACCAGATAATCGCGGATGTTGCTAAGAATGTTCATGAATTTGCAGACGTCACCGCTGTCCGTGGATTTTCCTATTACTACTATCTGACTGCGTACAACGACGGTTCGAATAATAGTTCGGGCGTTTTTAATCCGAAAGGAATTTTGGAAAGCGGGAGATTCTATACCAAGACGAATCAACCGGCCTATCTCCAGCGCCCGCAGGGCAAATCGATGAAGGACATCCGGGTCGTCCCGAATCCGTTCATCGTTTCAGCCCAACACCTGCAATTTCTTGAAGAAGACGACAAATTGATGTTCTATAATATTCCGGGAAAATGCGACATCAAGATTTTCACGGAAAGCGGCGAATTGATCGAAACGATCCATCACATTAGCGGAACCGGCGATGAAAAGTGGAAATCGCTCACATCGTCCCGTCAGGTTATTGTCAGCGGTATTTATATCGCCTACATCGAGGTTACGGAAGATTGCAAAGATTTATCGACAGGCGAGGTGCTCTTCAAGAAAGGCGACCATACAACCCGTAAAATCATTGTGATCAGGTGAGCCGATGAAGAACTATTCCGCAACCCAGAAAAACAGTACGCAACCAAGGATCATGAATATGAGGCAAAAGACGATATTTCTTTCCGCGCTAACGCTTTGCTTCCTGCTTTATACATCCGGTTATTCGACGCCTGCGAAACTTGGACAGACAGGCTTTAAGTTTCTCAGCGTTGGCTCTGATGCGCGATGCAGTGCATTGGTTAACGCCGTCACGACGCTTGAAACCGGTGCTGGTGGGGTATTCTTTAATCCGGCAGGCATGGCCCGGATGAATTCCACTATCGATGTCATGATAAGCCAAAATAACTGGATCGACAACATCAAGTATAATTCCTATGCGATCGCTGTTAGCCCTGCTAAAGGCAGATACGGCGTATTCGCCGTGTCTGCGCTCTCCGTCGATTACGGCGAAGTGCAGGGAACGATGGTTTGGAAGAATGACAAAGGGTATATCGATACCGAAATCATGAATCCTAGTGCATTCGCACTTGGATTCGGCTACGCCCGTGCTTTATCCAATAAATTCGCGATTGGCGGTCATATCAAGTATGCCGGTCAGCAGTTAGGAAAAGGCGTCGATACTGCCGGTGAATCGTGGGACAGCCTGAAAACACGCCAGAATCTTGCGTTTGCGACGGCTTTCGATTTCGGAACGATCTATAAAACCGGATTCAAGAGTCTGGCCTTTGGAATGAGCATCAACAATTTTTCACGCGAGATCAAGTTCATCCGCGAAAACTTCGAACTTCCGCTGACCTTCAAAATCGGCATTTCGATGGACGTCTTCGACTTTGTACGCGAATATATCGACGGGAAGCAATCACTGTTAGTTTCCATCGATGCACTCCATCCGCGTGATTATCCCGAACAGTTGAACATTGGTTTGGAATACAAACTGGTGAATTCATTCTTTCTCCGCGGCGGATACATGCTGGTCGCCGACGAACAGGATTTTTCGTTCGGCTTCGGACTGCAAAAATTCGGCGCCTCCATCGATTATGCCTACGTTCCATTCGGCGTGTTTAACAACGTGCAGATGTTTACTCTGCGATTTGCATTGTAGGAGTGTGAACAATGGAACAGATAAACAATCATTTGACATTTAATAACAA
Source organism: archaeon (assembly GCA_041648435.1). Taxonomy (GTDB): domain Archaea; phylum Iainarchaeota; class Iainarchaeia; order Iainarchaeales; family JBAZPA01; genus JBAZPA01. The sequence continues at coordinate 2,918 of JBAZPA010000006.1, read as the reverse complement.
ACCGACTTATATTTCACTAAGGAGATTGAAGATGAGAAAAGGTTTTTTACTTTCCATTCTGATGACAGCCATGGCGCTCTTTTGGGTCGGCGCCTGCGATAACGATTACCCGGACAGCCCCTGGGATCCGGATGCGACCGGTCTTCCTGACCCGATTATCACTTCGGTTTCACCATCCGACAGCACGTTGGACGGTGTTGGAGTTGTCACGATTCACGGGCACAATTTCTCCGCGAATATGGCTGAAAACTTCGTTTTCTTCAATTCAGGTCTGGCGACAATCAAAGAGGATTTGTCCGATTCGACCACACTCATCGTTCAGGTTCCGGTCGTCATCAAGGACGCGACGGTGAACGCGATGGATTCCGTCAAGATTCGCGTCGCTGTTCAGGGTGCTTATATGTACGGGGTTTACCCGGCGTCTGGCGTCAATTTTAAACTCAAACGCGCCAACGTCGAATGGGGAAGATTCGGCATGGAGAAGCTCCACGCAATCGATTCTGATAAAGACGGTAACGTTTATATTGCATCGGAAGAGAAAAATACCGCCGGCGCTTACATCATCTACAAAATTACGCCTGATAATATAAAGAGCGAATTTGGTACCGTCATTTTCAACATCGTACCCGGTATGAAAGTCGGTTGGGGCGGCGCGCTGTTTGTAACCCGCGTCAATAATAAAACGATCTATCGGATTCCAGCGACCGGCGGAGCAGCCGCGGCATTCAATACCGGCGGTCTACCGGGTTCCGGAAAAGCCGCAGACATCGACTTCGACCAAAATGTATTGTATGCCGTCGGAACCGGAACACTAGGCGCTGCCTTCGCAATATCCAGCGCGGGCGTTGCGACCGCTTCCAGTGAGTATATCGGATTCAATTTGGTCGCTGCGAAAGTCTATAACGGCTATCTCTACGTCGCCGGGAAATACACCGGAACCGATGCGACGATCGCTAAGGAAGGCATCTGGAAAAGTCCGATCAACGATACTGCCGGGACGCTCGGAACGCGTGTACCAGTGTTCGATTGGGCGACATTTGTCGGTGTTGATGGCCCGACCCTTCTTTCCATCACGATGGATATCAACGGAAATATTTATGCTGGCATGAAGGAAAAATATAACACTGCCGGCGATACCTATTTGGGCGGTACGGCGATAACGGTCATCTCGGCATCAGATGGAACGACATCATCATTGTATCCCGAGCTCTTATCGCCGCCGGCAAATTATTTCTCGTTTGAAAGCGGAACGGCTTTATGGGTCGTTCGCAATCCTGAAATCCAGACTGCGAAAAGTGTCGTTAAAAATCGTCTTTTCAAATTGGAAATGACGACCACAGGCGCACCGTATTATGGACGTAATCTCTAAAGGTTCCTATGGACCAAATATAGAAGTTGTAGGAAAAAACAACGTTGTTTAACAAAACCAAAACAAGGAGAACAAAATGAAAAAGTTGTTAGCAGTTCTTTTCTGTGTGGCCTTCCTGATGTCTTTCTCGTATGCGGGATGGACGGATGGAGGTCCGATTCCTGACACGACAGGAAACTTTCACATTAGAGGCGACGGTCATGGCCTGACCGTAACGCCAGACGGCAGGATTTGGTACATGTCGTATTCGGTCGTTGACACCGTCATCGGAGATGATGGCGCCGACGGCGATCTGGACACACTGAAAACCCGTGCCGTTTACGTTTGGAACCCGGACGGAACTCCGGCTCCGTTTTCTCCGATCAAGAAATTGGTCTATCCGGATGGCAGTAAAGACACTCTGCTCTGGAGTGGAAGAGGCATGAGAGCCGACCACGCCGGCAATGTCGTAGTCGTTAACTATGATGAAGCCCGCCGTATCAATTATCTGACCGGCGAAGGCATGAATCAGTGCTACCCGGTGATCGTCGCGGGAAAATCCGGTATCACGCCCGGTTTCGACTCGGAAAACAACATGTTCATCGGCACGGTCGTACCGCCCCAGCCGATCAAGGTTTATGATGTCGATATGGCGTATGTCGGCGACGTCGTTGCCGGCCCAGCCGGCTATTCGAGAGCTTTGGCGGTTTCCGCTGATGCCAAGGACATTTACTGGTGCGGATACAGCATGAATTTCGTCGAGATTTTCCATAGTGACGCCGGTTTGGATGGTATTTATGCTTCTACCGACACGATTAAGAATATCTCCGTCGAAGCGCTTGAATTCCACCCGGTCACCGGTAATCTCTGGATGGGTCAGTCCTATTCGACCATCGAAGACACCGTTATTCACATGACCAAGAGACTCGGATGTTTCTATGCGTACGATCTGACATCGAAGACCTACGTTGACAGCATTATCATCAATTTTGCCGGAAAGAATCCCGCAGGAACAGGCACCAGCCCGCGCGGTATCGGCTTCAGCCCGGATGGCAAAATCTGCTACGTGACGTTCTTCTCCAACCCGCAGACAAACGTTGACGGCGTTTATAAGTTCGAGAAATCCGGCGGCGTTTGGAAAGAAACCGGAAAGTTCGTCACGGGTTACAACCTCGATCAGAACTATCCGAACCCGTTCAATGCCACGACAGTCATTCCTTACAGCATCACCAAATCCGGCAATGTCAAACTGACGGTTTATGATATGCTGGGACATGAAGTCAAGACATTGGTCAGTAAGAGAATGGAAGCCGGCGATTATACATACAAATTAGATGCAAGCGGTTTAGCGACCGGTATGTACATCTATCGTTTGGAAGTCAATGGCGTCAATATCTCTAAGAGAATGATGTACGTGAAATAATCTTTCACGACATCTTGCGTTTTACGAAAGGTCGGCTTTCAGCCGACCTTTCGGTTTTTTCTGAATTAGGTAGATTGAGTTGTTTGTATGGAGTGCGTCAACCGAGTTGACGCTTTCGACGAAGTCGAAAGAACCTTCTCGATTTGA
>JBAZPA010000005.1:0-17313 GCA_041648435.1 archaeon | reverse complement strand
GCGCGGCTTTGATCGCCTGATGAATCTCGGTTAAATCCGAAAATGTCTCCAAAATGATTATATCCGCGCCACCTTCGACGAGCGCCCTAATCTGGTCGCCGAACGCCTCTTCCGCCTCACCTTCCGACGTCGGTCCCCACGGCTCGATCCGAATCCCAAGCGGCCCGACAGAACCGGCAACCCACAGATCTTCTCCGGCAACTTCCCGGGCGATCTGCGCACCGCGAAGGTTGATGAGCGGAAGTTCCTCGCAATATCCATGAGCGCTCAGTTTGAATCGATTCGCGCCGAAAGTATTCGTTTCGATGACATCGGCGCCCGCCTGAATGTATGCCCGATGGATTTCTTTCACCAAATCCGGCTTGCTCAGATTCAGTTCATCGTAACACCGATTGACATAAATTCCCCGCGCGTACAGAGTGGTTCCCATCGCGCCGTCGAACAAAACGACATTATCCCGCAGGAAATCGAGAAAATTCCCCCGACTCATCGATTCTCCATTTTCAGTTCATTTTCCATATCAAAACCAAGCGAAATTAACGCTTCCCGATGAATAATTACAATTTTATTTCATAGAAACTCCTGTCAGCCGTTTGTAAATTGCCACCGGATTTTGACGTTTTGAAAGGAGAATGACATCATGACCAATCCGTTTTTAATCGGAAAACAGATTTATTTTCGCCCGGCCTTTTTGGAAGATGCCGAATTTATTGAGACCGGCGAAAACTGCCCTGACGTCCGGGAAACATTGTTCCTCGCCCTGCCGATGGACATCGAAAAAGAACGCGAGAAACTGCGGCAACAAATGGCATCCAAAGAAACGATTTTGTTTACGATCATCGATAAAGAGACTGATCGACCGATCGGCCAGACGGCTTTTGTCCGGATCGATTATATCAGTAGCGCCACCGTTTTCTACATCGCAATTCTCAATCCGGAATTCTGGGGAAAAGGTGTCGGCACAGAGGCTTCCCGGATGATGGTCGATTATGCATTTGAGACGCTCAACCTCAATCGCATCCAGCTTCATGTTTTTGCCGGAAATACCGCCGCGATTAAAATCTATCAAAAAGTCGGCTATATCAAAGAGGGCGTTCTTCGGCAAGCGATGTACCATCACGGCGAATATTGCGATTTCTGGGTCATGGGCATTTTGAAAAAAGACTGGCTAAAAAATAAACGGCGCTTAAAATAAATTTAAGGAACGGATCATGTTATCTTTGATCGAGAAATCCGGGATTTCCATGACAATTTTGTTGACCGTTTTATCGATTTTCATGACGGCATGCGGGACTTACACGCTTTCCAAAAACGACCGGATCGTCTTCTTTGGTGATTCCATCACTGAACTTGGAGTGAAACCGAACGGCTACATTTCCCTCATTCGTCAGAAATTCGATCAAAACGACAAAACGAAAAATGTTGAAACGATTGGCGCCGGTATCAGCGGACATAAAGTACCGGATTTACTCGCTCGAGTCCAAAGGGATGTCCTCTCCAAAAATCCCACAATCGTTTTCATTTATATCGGGATCAACGATGTCTGGCACTCAGTATTACCGGGCCATTTTGGAACGCCTCCGGATGAATACAAAGCCGGTTTGACCAGCCTTATCAACTCAATGAAAAACTCCGGCATTCGCGTCATTCTCTGTACGCCGACAATCGTCGGTGAAAAAACGGACGGAACCAATCCGCTCGATTCAAAATTGGATGAATACGCCGCAATCGTCCGTTCCGTCGCTCAAGCCGAACGCGTCGAACTCTGCGATCTTCGGACTGTTTTCATGAATTTTCTAAAACAGAACAATCCACAGAATGTCGAACAAGGAATTCTGACATATGATGGCGTCCATCTCAGTGACCATGGAAATCAGTTAGTGGCGGATACTATGCTACAGAATCTGGGACGGTAAATTGTCTCAAAACCGCAAATATTTCTGTAAGTCAATCACTTCTCATCCGATATAAGTTTTACTTCTTTATGAAAAGATCTCATTCGGACAATCGGTAATAAAAAAACTCAGAAAATAATTGTTGCCAAAAGAATAATTAGGCGATATATTCTGCTTGTATGGTCAACTATGCAACCAATAAAATCCTGAGTTTTAGATGCACAGAAAAAACCTTTGCCTGATCTCCCTTTTCTTCCTGCTGACGTCTTGTTCAAACGACCTGACGATTGGCATTATCGGCGATCAGTTCGGCGCGATAAACGCGGATAGCAGCTACGCCGTTTTAAATCTGGCTGTCGATAAAATGAACACCCGCAAACCGGATATCGTTCTGCATGTCGGCGATTTGGTGGAGAGCATACAAAACATCAATTCCGTCGATGATTATAACCTTCGTTTCGATCAGGCGGTTAAAATAATGAATCGTCTGCAAGCGCCATGGTTGTTAGCGATCGGCGATCACGATGTCGATCCTCCTTTTTATGAGGCGCTGTCAACCGATCGTTCCCGCGAGAATTGGTTTCTCGAACAAAGCAATTCATACGGGTTGGCCAATAAAGGGAAATTATTCTACTCGTACGACATCGAAGGCTACCATTTCACCGTCCTTTATAGCCTCGAAAATCTCCATACCGACCCACGTTGGGGATCGATTTTTCTGAATCAAATTTCCGCCGAACAAATGAACTGGCTGGCGAACGATCTTGAAGAAAATAAAAACGCCAGTGGAATCATCGTTCTGGTTCATCATCCGCATTGGTATGTCTGGCAAAACTGGTCGAAAGTGCATGATCTATTGAAACAGTATCCGGTCGCGGTTGTCATCGCCGGTCATTATCACTACGACCAAGATGACGGCGAACTGGACGGAATCCGATATTTGACGATTGGCGCAACCGGCGGCGTGTTGAAAACCGCCGACGCAAATTCGGGCGGCTCTCCTCAATACGCGCTCATGACACTAAACGGCCGAAAAATTCAATCGCTTCAACTCCGGGATGTCCGCACGGATAACGAAATCGAACTCACTCCCCGCCAATCGATGGACCGCATTCAAGCTCTATCCTGCATGCTGGGAAATCTTTATCAGGATGAAACCATTTATTCGCAAAAAAACGATCTGGTGACTTCCGGTGACAAAATAAAATGGCAACATCTCGACATGATCGGATTGGAATCGCTCTGTAATCCGATCGACCTACCGATTCAGATCAAAGTCGGTTACGATCCGAATATTCTTTTCGAACCGAAGTGGACCGATTCCGATATTAATAGTGATTGCGAAATAACACTCAAACCCGGCGAAAGAACGGGCTGGGCGAATTACTCTTCGGTCGGTCAGTGGTTTAAACCACAACCTTTATGGACGGCAAAAGTCAATACGAAAAACGTCCTGGCATCGCAAAGTATTACTCTGGATATTTCGGTTAGATTCAATGACGGCCGCGAACGGACGATTTCCAATAAGATTTCGTTCCCGGTGATGGAAAAATTAAAAAAATAGGGAGCCAGTATGCAGGATTTACAGATCGACAAGCACAGCGTCATTCCGATTTACTATCAGATTCAGGAAGCAATGATCGATATGATCCAGAGCGGTCGTTACAAAGCGGACGACCTGCTTCCTTCCGAAAATGAAATCGCCTCAAAGTTTCGGATCAGTCGCAACACCGCCCAGCGCGTCCTGAATAATTTAGTCAGCCGCGGACTAGCCTATCGTGTTCAGGGTTCCGGCACTTTTGTCGCCAATAAGATGGTCACTTTCAGCGTCGTCACATCTTTAAGTTATTCGGCGGAAATCATCGGCCTGAACAAGACTCCACGCACGAAACTGATCCTTGCCGAAGAAATCAAAGCCACGGAATTCATTGCCCGGAATCTGATGATCGCCATCGATGATCCGGTTTACACGCTTCAACGCGTGCGTTATATCGACAATATTCCTATGTCTCTGCAGACCTCGTTTCTGCCGGCGGCGCTGGTGCCGGGATTGATTCAAAAACAGGCCGAAGAAGAATCGCTTTTCAAAACGATCAATAAAGAATACGGACTGGAGATCGATTCGGCGACCGAGACTCTGCAAGCAGTGAAAGTCAATTCGTTTGAAGCAAAAATTCTCGGATTGAATAATGGAGACGCTGCCTTTTTGGTCGAACGCGCCACCAAACTCAAGACCGGGCAGGTGATCGAATTCGTGAAGACCATTCTGCGCGGTGATAAATCTAAATTTTATATTGAACTTCCCGGAAAATAACAAGAACTGAGAAGAAGATAATGATCCACGATCTGAGAAATTTTTATCAAAACATCAAGAAGCAAAAAGCCGGTAGTTACGGCACGCAAATCCGTGATCTGACCAAGATCGATATCGGATCCGGGATTAGTCTGATCGTTGCCGTGGATTCCGACGGCGGCATCGGTCCGCTGGAAGGCGATGTTGTCAAATGCTCCGCTTATCAGGCGGGACGTTTTGCGATGCGTGTTCCGCTTCTGGAAATTCTGGCTTCGGGTGCGATTCCCGTCGCGGCTTTCGACATGCTGATGGTGCCGATGCAACCTAATGGCGCTGAAATCGTCCGCGGAATCAGGGACGAATTGACGGAAGCCGGTTTCGGCGAAGGTTTTCCGCTCTCCGGTAGTACCGAAGATAACGTCCCGACGAATATGACCGGCATCGGCACAACAATCATAGGCTTTGTTCACGAAACCGAAATGCGTCCCGGCACTTCCCATCCGGACGATGTCGTCCTCTGCGTCGGAACTCCCAAAACCGGACCGGAAGATAAAATCACACTCGACGATCCGGATATTATCAGTCAACAGGATTTTCTGTGTCTGCGACAAATTCCGACAATTCACGACATTTTACCGGTCGGTTCGCACGGCATCTTTTATGAAGCGGGCGAGATGGCGCGGCTGGCCGGTCTGAAAATAGAAATTGCCCTCAATCCTTCGGTCAATTTAAAAAAATCCGCCGGGCCGGCGACCTGTGTCCTTGTCTCCGGAACGGATGATTCCATAGACATCATCAAAAAAAGTATCAAAGCGCCCATCTTTTTTATCGGGCGATTCAATAAAAAAGGATAAAACATGAATCAAAATAAAAAGCATGATCGTATTTTGGGATGTTTGGTCGGTGTCGCGGCTGGCGATGCGATGGGAATGCCGACATCCATGATGAGTCCCGAAACGATCCGGAAATTTTTCCCCGAGTATGTAACCGACTTTTATCCCGCGCCGAAAGGACACATTCTGCATCAGGGATTGGTAGCCGGTCAGGTTACTGATGACACGCAACAAACTTTATTGATCGCAGATTCGATCATTGCCAACGGTTGCGTGGATCCGGAAGACGTGGCGCGTCGGTTGATCCAATGGGGAGAAGACAATCATGCTTTCGATTCGATGCTGGTCGGGCCGAGTACTTTGCGCGCTCTGTATGCGATCCGTGCCGGAAAATCCATCAAACAATCCGGTTCGGCCGGCGATACGAACGGAGCGCCAATGCGCATCGCTTCGGTCGGAATTTTTGGAGCCGGCAATCTGGAAAAAACAGTGAACGCGGTTGAACAAGCCTGTTTGCCGACGCACAATACGAACATCGCGATCGCAGGATCGTCCGCCATTGCCATGGCAATCGGTTGTGGAATCAGTGGCGAAAAAGATATTGACCTGATTATTAAAAAAGCTATGCTGGCCGCCGAAAAAGGAATGCAACGCGGGAATATCTGGTATAGCGCGTCCATCGTCAAACGTACACAGATCGCGCTGGACATCGTTCAGAACCATTCATCGCGCGAGGCGCAGATGCGCGATTTGTACGATATGGTTGGCGGTGGCGTTCAGATTTCCGAGACTGTTCCGCTCTGTCTGGCGGTTTTTAAGATGGCACGCGGCAATCCGGTTGAAGCGATTGGAATTACCACCAATTTAGGCGGCGATTGCGATACGACCAGCGCCATAACAGGAAGTATCTGCGGCGCATATTCAGGGATCGGTGCATTCCCGAAAGCATGGATGAAAAAGCTGGCTGATGTCAATCATATCGATTTTGAATATTACGCAGATAAGTTGTTTCATATTTTAGAAAACGGTAAACTATAAACGGGATGGGTAGAACATGAAAAAAATCACTTTAATCATTTTGGGACTCGCGCTTCTGACGGGAATCGCGGGTTTTGCTCAGGAAAACGAACCGGCAAAAGAACAACAAAAATCGACTTCCGAAGTTGTATTGACACAGGAAGATTTTAAAAAGAACAATTGTCAGAATGTCGGCGATGCGTTGAAATGTATTACTGGTGTTTACGTCAACTCCGAAGGCGTAGTCTCTTTGCGGGATGTCAGTTCCGATAAGGTTGTCGTCGTATTGGATGGCCAGCGCCTGAACACGCCCGGTACCATCGGAGTCAACGTCGCGGCTCTGTCGATCGAAAATGTCGAAAAAGTCGAACTTCTGCGTGGCGGCCGTTCCGCTCAATACGGCGCAGATGCCGTTGGCGGTGTCATTTTGATTTCGAGCAAGGTACAACAGCAATCTGCTAAAGCGCTAACTTTCGACGTAAAAACGACATACGGTTCATACGACCGAAAGATTTTGAGTTTGAACAATATGTATAATCACAATAAATTCAACTACATTCTCAGTTATAAGCGCGACATGTGGGACGGCAATTTTCGTTACACGAATCCATATGGCGTACGGAAAAATCTAGACAATAACCATCAGTCGTCATATGACATTTTCTTTAAGACCGGCTTAATCCTGCCGGACGATCAGAACCTGACCGCATCGACAGATTATTATCAGGCAGACAACAGATCTCCAGGAATGACCGATAGTCCGACACCGAGAGCGCGTCTTCGTTATGATAACAAGACGTACAATTTATCTTATGATAAAAAAAACCTTTTCTCGGGATTCAACCTGAAAGCACAGAGCTATTATCTCCATTTCAACACTAAATTTGATGATCCGGATGCGCTCGATCCTACTCCCAGCAATCATGACAATTATGCATACGGACTGGAACTTCAACAAACCGGGCAAATCTTGAAAATCCTGAATCTATCATATGGTTATTCTTATCGTCTGGATAAAATCGTCAGCACGAAAGTCGGGAAAAAACGCCGCGACACCAACAGCGCTTATACGACTTTGACATGGAACAAACAGATGAAAGGGATTATTTCTAATCTGGAGACCTCTCTCGCCTTGCGTTACGATTCTCCTACTGATTTTAATTCCGCGTTCTGTCCGCGCTTTAGCCTGTCAGCTGGTCACAGCGGCAAATTCAACCTTATGTTAATTAGTCATGTAACAAAATCCTACAGGGCGCCTACTTTCAACGATCTCTATTGGCCGAAAGATAATTTTGCCGTTGGGAATCCGGATCTCGTACCGGAAACCGGCAATAACTACGATGTTGGTTTGACTTTCAGCATGGGAGCATTTTCTCTCGCATCAAACTATTTCGTTAATAACATTAAAAACTTGATCATTTGGGCGCAAGACCGGGCCGTGAATAATCTCTGGACACCTAACAATATTTCGAAGACAGAAACGCGTGGTTTTGAGAATTCCGCGACTCTGACATTTTTCAAAGGAATATTATCATTAAACGGCGAATACACCTATATGAAAGCGTTGAATAAAAGCGCCGATGTCAGTCAATATAACAAATTCATCATTTATCGTCCCAAAAACAAAATCGATCTGACAACTACATTCCGTCTAAAGAACTGGGAAACCAATGTGATCTATCATTGGGTTGGTTTACGTTACACAACTAAAGCCAACACTGACTGGTTACCCTCTTATCAAACAATCGATCTGAACACGACATATCGATTCAATATATTCGGTCTGGCATGGAATTCGACACTCGAACTCACGAACCTTGGCAATGAGGATTATATGAAAGTCAACGGCACTGCAGAACCGGGACGCATGTTTAAATTCTCTTTGGGTTTCAATTTTTAATATAAAGGAATATGAAGCGGATAGCAGGCATCATTCTGACTTTCAGCATACAAATTGCGCTTGGGGCGCAACCGGGAGGTGATATTTCCGGTTTTGTCAGAGATGTTCTATCTGCAAAACCACTAACGGGAGTGAATGTCTATTTACAAAATACGGCGATCGGCACAGCTACGGATGATGCCGGATTCTATTCGATCAAAAACATTCCCGTCGGACAGTACCAGATTTGCTTCGAGATGATCGGCTACCAGCGCCCGCCATTAAAGATCATTAAAATCAAATCAGGCGATCGTCTGGAACTGGATATGCTTCTCAAAGTCGAGGCGATCCACTTCGATCAATCCGTTACCGTCACGGCTACGCGCGGACACAGTTTGGTGACCGAAGTACCGGCTTCGGTAAATGTCGTCAAACTGGAAGAAATCGAGAGCCGGAATCCTCAGAATCTGGCCGAGGCGTTGCAAAACGTACAAGGCGTTTACTTCAAGGATTACGGCGGATTGGGCAATACGAAAACGATTTCCCTGCGTGGATCGTCAGCGGAACAGGTACTTGTCATGCTGGACGGACAACGGCTGAACAATCCTCAGACCGGACAGGTCGATTTCGCTTCGCTCGCCGTCGAAGGCGTCGAGCGGATCGAAGTGGTCCGCGGTGGCAGTTCCGCGCTCTATGGATCAGATGCGGTCGGCGGCGTGATCAACATTATCACAAAATCGTCCCACGATGAGGTCGGACCGAATCGTCTTTCCGGTTCGCTGAAATACACGCTTGGCAGTTTTAATTCGGCCTCTTTCGAGAACGAGATGACTTTTCGGATGCCGGTCGGAGAATTTTCCAGCTCTTACAAATTTCTCGAATCGAAGGGTGATTTCTCCTATTTAGACGACCTCGATCGGAAGCAAACACGCCAAAATGCGGGCGTCAAGTCGAAGGATGTGTATCTGAAATTCACTAAACCGGTTGGCGATTCTCTCTACAGCCGCCTGCTCGATCTTTCTTATAAATATTACTCCAACGAGCGCGGCGCGCCCGGCACGATCGACGATTTGTACAAATTCGCCACCATGTGGGATCGAACGAATCAGTACAATCTGGTTTTTTCCGGAAAAGTATTCAACCTTTTCAACGACCTGCGCGTGCAAATGTACAGGCATGACAGTTGGAGTCATTATCGCAACGTCGAATCTTACGCCAAAGTCAATTCACGGTTCACCGTTCAGACAAATGGCATGGAAGTCCAGATGAAAACCGTCCTCATTCCGCAGGCTTCTCTGACGTACGGCTTTGGTCTACGTTCGGACGAATTGCATAATTTGCAGACGGATTCTCTGCATCAGCGTCAATCGTGGTATGCTTTTCTGGTGAACGAATCCACGCTTAGATTCGAATCCGGATTTTTCCGGTCGGTTGCCATCGTGCCATCGGTTCGTTTCGATCAGACGACTGACTACGGCAGTAAACTCTCCCCGAAAGTCGGCACCGTTTTAAATTTCGGACAAACATGGCAGACGTCATTCAAAATCAACTTCGGCGGTAGTTACCGCGCCCCGACATTCAACGATCTGTACTGGCCTGCCGATCCGTGGACGCAGGGCAATCCGGACCTTAAACCGGAATCCGGTTTGGATTACGACATAGGATTTCGCTGGCAACTTCCCGTGCTGGGCGGTATTTATTTCGAGTCAACCTATTTCCATAATCAGATGAAAGACCTGATCATCTGGCGGGAAACGAACAGCATTTGGAGTCCGGAAAACGTGGACAAGGCGCTGATTCAGGGCATTGAAAACGGCATAAATCTGAAACCGTTCGGCAAATTCCTAACTATCGCCGGAAATTACTCTTATCTGGATGCCCGAAATAAAACCGACTCACGGACGGTTTACGACAAACGGCTCGTCTATCGTCCGCGCCACAATGCGAATCTGAACCTGAACTTCGCATTTCATTTCGTGACTTTGAATTATCAATACAGTTACACGGGACTGCGTTACATCACCAGTGCTAACATAGAATACCTGCCGTCTTATCAAACCTCGGATGTAACACTTTCGCTCAGGCCGAAAACACAGGTGAACGATTTCTTAATCTCCATTCAATTAAAAAATATTTTCAATGAAAAATACCGGATCGTGGCAAGAATGCCGATTCCCGGAAGGGAAATTCGGCTTGCAATAAAAGTAGGATTCTAACCAATGAAAAAACCAAGCGGAGGAAATTATGAAAAAGTGGCTTGTTCTTGCAGTATGTTTTGTGATGTTCACTCTGGCCTTTATGGCTTGCGAGGAAGAACCGGAAAAGACTGAAGCGCCCGATGTCGCGACGGCGGTTTATGTTCTGAATTCCGGCGGTAGCAGTATTTCTATTATAGACCTGGAAGCGGATACGGTCTATAACAATGTCGCAACTGTCGGTACCTGGCCGAATCAATTGGTTTACAAAGATGGCTTATTGTACTGTGTCAATTCCGGATCGAATAATATCACTATTTACGATACGGAAAACAGTTTTGAAGCCCAAACGCCGATTGCCTTGGGCTCCGGCAACAATCCGACGAATATGGTTTTTGTTGGCGATAACACCATTTACGTTGCTTGTTCGATGTCCAACAAGGTGCTGAAAGTCAATCTATTGACCAAACAGGTCACCAAGGAAATCGCCGCCGGAACCGGCACTACTGCGATTGCCTATGTAAACGGTAAAATTTATACCGCCAATACAGCATATAACAGCGCTACTTGGGGATATGGACAGGGTACGGTCACCGTTATCAATCCCTCGACCGATGCGGTTACCAAAACGATCAACGTCTCGACCAATCCTTTCGATTTGAAAGCTGATGCGGACGGATTACTTCATGTCGTTTGCGTCGGTAACTACTTTGATGTTGCTGGCAAGATTGCAATCATCGATCCGAGCACGGATACATGGGTTGACACGGTTGAAATCGGCGGCGCACCGGGAAATATCGCTATTGACGAGACCAACGACATCGCCTACCTAAGCGTATGGGGTTCAGGTTTGATGTCCTACAACACAGACACAAAGACCGTTCTGCACGGACCGTCCACCACGCTTCTCGGCAAAGGCGGCTCGGGCGTTCTTACAGACCCCGATGGTTGTGTTTTCGTTTCGGTTTGGGCTGACGATCAGGTTGTACAACTTGACAAAAACGGCACTGTTCTCGCAACATACAATGTTGGCGATTGCCCATCCGCAATGACAATGAAACTTGAGTGAGTTTTTTATTATTTACAGAAAGAGGGGATGAGACAACCATCCCCCCTTCTCTGTTTTTATGGAGACAATGTATGGATTTCGATGTCAAAGACTTGAGTTTGGCGCCGCAAGGCCAGCAAAAAATCGACTGGGTTGCCAAGTGGATGAAGGTTCTCAATCGGTTGGCCGATCGGTTCGCCGAAGATGGAATTTTCAAAGGTAAACGAATCGCATTATGCATCCATCTTGAAGCCAAAACCGCCTATTTGGCGACCGTGATCAAACGCCTCGGCGCGGAAGTCTGGATCACCAGCAGTAATTCACTTTCCACGAAAGATGATGTTTGTGCGGCTTTAGCAAAGAACGGAATTCATGTCTTCGCCAAACACGGCGCGGATCGATCCGAATATCAGGAATTCATCCGTAACATCGTCTCCGCCAAACCGCATACGGTCGTCGATGATGGTGGCGACATTTGCGAGTTTTTCCATTCCCATCCTGAATATGCCTCGAATTTAAAAGGCATCTGCGAAGAGACGACTTCCGGCGTCAAACGTCTTAAAGAACTGGCCGCCGAAAAGCGTCTGCGCTATCCCGCTGTCGCCATCAACGAAGCACGTTCAAAATATCTGTTCGACAATCGCTACGGAACCGGTCAATCGACCTGGACGGCAATTACGGCTTTGACAAACATTACCGTCTCCGGCAAAACCGTCGTCATCATCGGCTATGGTTGGGTTGGACGCGGACTGGCGATCCGTGCCGCCGGTCTGGGTGCGAATGTAATCGTCACGGAAATCGATCCGTGGAAAGGGCTTGAAGCCAAAATGGATGGTTTTCGCGTCATGCCGATCATGGATGCGGCGCCGCTGGGTGATTTTTTCATCACAGCGACCGGCGAAGAGAACGTCATCCGTCCCGAACATTTACAGATAATGAAAGACGGCGCGTTTCTGTCAAACGCCGGGCACTTCGACTTTGAGATCGACATCGCGGGTTTGCGGAACATGTCACAAAGCGTTACAACCGTGCGGGACGAGATTGAGGAATGTCTGCTATCTGACGGCAGACGCCTTTACCTTTTAGCGAAAGGCGGCATCATCAACATCGCCGGCGGATTGGGACATCCGGTCGAAATTCTCGACCTCTCTTTTGCTCTGCAGCTCTCTTGTCTGCATTATGTTCTGGGAACGACCCTGACGCCCGGCTTTTACTACGTCCCGACCGAAATTGACGAAATGGTCGTTCGGGAACGTTTGAATATCGACGGTGTTGCAATCGATGTTGATGTGCGTCCGGCAAAATAATTAAATAGGAGCGATAATGTTAAACGGTTTAATCGGTTTTTGCGGCATTTTCATACTAATGCTTTTCGCGTGGCTTTTTTCCGATAATAAACGCGTGATCAACTGGCGCGTGATCGGCTGGGGTATTGGATTACAAATTTTATTTGCACTGTTTATTTTTGTCGTTCCTGCCGGAGCGAAAATATTCCTGTTTTTAAACGACCTCGTTCTGAAAGTATTAGAAAGCGCAATGGCCGGCACCAAGTTCGTTTTCGGACGACTCGCGCTGGGGCCGGGAGTAACCGATGAATCCGGACAAACTTCGCTGGGATTCATTATGGCGTTTCAGGCCTTTCCAACGATTGTTTTCTTTTCGGCGCTGGTCGGTTTACTTTATTATTTCGGCATTATGCAATTCATCATCAAGATATTCGCCCTTGCCTTCACCAAACTAATGCGCATCAGCGGCGCGGAATCGCTGTGTGCCGCCTCGAATATTTTCGTCGGGATCGAGTCAGCCGTGACCATCCGGCCATTGATCAAGAAAATGACCCGCTCGGAATTGTGTACGATTCTAACGACTGGAATGGCAACTGTTTCTTCCAGCATGTTAGCAGTTTATATCATGTTTCTAAAAGATAAATTCCCAACCATCGCCGGTCATCTGGTTTCCGCTTCTATCCTTTCCGCGCCAGCGGCGATCATCATGTCAAAAATCATCTGCCCGGAAACCGGTCAGCCCGAAACGCTCGGCGCGACGATCAAACCGTTCTATGAAAAAGAAAACAATGCTTTTGAAGCCATTATAAACGGCGCCAACGTCGGCGTCAAATTGGTCGTAGGGATCGTGGCGCTTCTGCTCGCATTTCTGGGCATTGTCGCGCTCATCGACCAAATTCTGGTTTTTGCCGGTCACCCGATCAATAATCTTCTGGGCGCGAACATCGATTGGACGCTAAAAGGTCTTATGGGCTATCTCACCTATCCGTTTACGCTGGTGATGGGCGTTCCGCTGTCGGAAGCCTTGCCAATCGCCAAAATCATCGGTTCACGCACGATCGTGACGGAAGTGACCGCTTTTCAGAGTTTGGCCGCACTGCTCAATTCCGGCGTACCGATCTCGCCGAGAACTGTCATTATTACAACTTACGCACTGACCGGCTTTGCGCACGTCGCATCTCTGGCGATTTTCGTCGGCGGCATTAGCGCACTCGCACCGGAACGTTTGAAAGATTTGTCGCAGCTGGGTTTGCGCGCCTTACTCGCGGCGACGCTTGCCTGTTTTATGACAGCCGCGATAGCCGGTATTTTCTGTCAGGGCAATACCATTCTTTTCGGGTAAAATATGGACGCTCTGCAAATTATCCGCTCCATGCCCAAGGTTGAATTGCATCTTCATCTGGAAGGCGCTTTCACGCTGGAATCGCTATATCGCCTGATCCGTAAATACGGCGGCGATCCCGACGTGCAGGACATCGACGATCTGAGACGCAAATTCGTTTTCACTGACTTCCGGCATTTTATCGAAATCTGGTGCTGGAAAAATAAATTCTACCGCGAACCGGCCGACATCGAAGACATGGCTTATTCGACCGTCTTTAGTATGTCGCAAAAGAACATCATCTATTCCGAAGTCTTTTTTTCACCCTGGGATTTCGTCAACCCGGAAATGCCGTTTCAAGCGGTAACCGAAGCCGTCATCGCCGGCGTTCGACGCGCCGAATCGGAATGTCCGATCGGGATCGGTCTGATCGCCGATCTCGTACGCGATCGGGGACATCAAACCGTCAACAAGCGTCTGGACGAGATCACGCCGTACCGCAATGAAGTCATCGGCGTCGGTCTCGGCGGCAGTGAAAAGGAATTTCCGGCGGAATGGTTCACGGCAGTATTCAAGGAAGCCAAACGACGCGGTTTTCACGTTGTGGCGCATGCCGGTGAAGCCGGAGGCGCGGATTCGATCTGGTCGGCGCTGAAAAATTTGAATGCGGAACGCATCGGTCACGGCGTTCGGGCAACCGAAGACCCGGCGCTAATCGAATATTTGAAATCGAAACAAATTCCGCTCGAAGTTTGCGTCAACAGCAACCTGAAAACGAAAATATTTCCATTTCCTGCAGATCATCCGGTGCGCCGGTTTTTCGACGACGGTCTGCTGATCACGATCAATTCCGACGATCCGACGATGTTCGGCATGGATCTGAACGACGAATTCATTCTGCTTTTCAATGAATATAAATTCACTTTGCCGGAAATCCGGCAATTAACAGTAAATGCAATCAAGGCAAGTTTTGCCGACGATCTATATAAGGCGCAACTCACTCACGCGCATGAAGAATTTTGGAAGCAAATCACTTTGTCAAATGGAGGATTTTTAAAATGAGTTCAACCATCATGGCGGCAGTTCTGGCGGCCTTATCGGGTTTGAGTCTGGCAGTCATCGGCGTGACCTTTCGCTGGGGACAGTCTAAAAATGTCGTGCCTCTGCACATTTCGACAGCTATTGGAACTTTCGGCGCAATCTTCTTCGCTTTTAAAGCCGATTTCAGCACGATCGGCCAATTACCGGCTTTCATTTATATCATCGCCATTGCAAACGGACTCGGTCAGATCGTCACCATGGTTTTGACCAAAGTCAGCCTGCGCAAAGGCCCGCTCTCGCCGGTTTGGTGCGCGATGAATCTGACCTTCCTGTTGGTGACGATTTATTCCGCGATCGTTTTCTCGGAAAGCATCAGCGTGATGCAATATCTCGCTCTGGCGGCGGGTATTATCAGTGTCATTTTCGCTTCAAGTATCGGCGCCGAAAAATCACAGGATCAGGTCAAATCCAACACGAAAGATAAATTGATCTACGGGATCATGCTGATCTTCATTCTGCTCGGCAATGCCATCATCTTTGTCGCGATCAAAGACCTCGGCACGCGCGTCGTTCCCGGACAGAGCACGACCTATCTCGGTACTTACATGGCGAATATTTACTTTATCTTTTACGTCGTTCTGGCGCTATCGAACGGCACTGTCGCGGCTCTCCAGAAAACCAAACCGACCAGCATTAAACACCTATTGGGACTGGGTTCTTTGGCCGGCGCCGGTTCTATCTGCGGCATGCTTCTGCTCAGCCTCTGCGCACAATTTCCCGCCGCGATCGTTTTTACGGTCAACGGCGCGGTGATCATTCTCGGTGGTGCGCTGGCTTCGGTGATTTTCTTCGGTGAAAAAATGACACGCGGCTGGTACGGCACGATCGGTTTCGGCGTCCTCGCCGTGATCTTAGCCAATCTTGACAAATTCATTTAAAGGAGATTTCCATGCGACGCTCTAAAATTTTCTCCATTCTGCTGTCAGCAGCTTTACTGCTGGCTTTCACTTCCTGCTCGAAAACCGACAAGCCGAAGATCGTCAGTTGCTCTTCAACGTTGACCGAAATCGTTTATGAGATCGGCGGCGGCGATCAGGTTATCGGCGCGACCAGTTTCTGCTTTTTCCCGGAAAAGGTCATGCAGGACAAAGCATCCGGCCGGGTCAAGGTCGTCGGCGATTTCATGAACATCAACTTCGCCCGCATCGACTCATTGAAGCCCGATCTGATCCTGACCGACACGAATATGCAGCGTAAAATCGCCGATTCCCTGCGCACGATGGGCTATACGGTTCTGCACTTCGAGCCGAAAAGTCTCGACGATGTATTAGCCTGCATCACCGACATCGGTAAAGCGATCGGCAAAGGCAAAACGGCGAGCAAGATCGTTGACGGTATGAAATCGGACATCGCCGCCATCCGCGCTAAGACAGCCACGCTCCCGAAAACAAAGGTTTATTTGGAAATCAATCACATGGGACCGTGGACGGTCGGCAACGATTCGCCGCTGGAAGACCTCGTCGAAATCGCCGGCGGTGAAAACATTTTCGGCGACACGACGATCGGCGTCTTTGTAACGACCAATCCCGAGATCGTCAAGCGTAATCCAGACATCATTCTCTCACCGATCTGGCTCGAAGCGGAACTCGGCGGCTGGAAAGGCATCACGCCGCTCTATGAGATTTACACGCGCCCGGATTATATGAAAACCAATGCCGTTACGCACAGCCGCGTACAATATTATGACTCTGCCCTGTTGAAACACGAAGGACCGCGGCAGATTCTGGCAATCCGGAAACTCGCCTACCTCCTGCATCCGGAAGATTTCGAGAATCCGGAAGAAACGCTTCCGTGGGAATTGGGCTGGATTAAGTAGAAGACTCAATTAGATTTTATCATTAAAACCTTCGCCCTACTCTGTCAGAGCGAAGGTTTTTTTTCAATGTGCTGATCACCAGCGGCTGAAAGCCGACCGAGTGTATTATCTTGTTGGCGGCACCCTTTTTTGTAAAACAAGAATTAAAATGTGGTGTATCATGAATACCCATATACATAACCAATCCAGAAATCCCGGAGTGGCTCCATACCATACCTCATTGTCACGAAATACTATCCCTCCAATATTAGTATCAAAATCTGCATGAGACAATGCATTCCTCAAGTGGCGAATATAGTCACAATTAAGCAATTGTCGGCAAAGAATCAATGTGGGCAGTTTTGAAGAATTACCGTGCTGAAGAATATCTTGTATGACACTTTCTTTCATGTAAACTAATGATATATACAATCTGAAAATCAGCGATCCTTGTAGCTGGAGTATATGACGAAATGGTAGTGGAATTTCTTTAGGCAAAAGTAGTTCTGCATGAGATTGTTTACTACTAGTGTCATGTCACGCTTGTAATGACGCATAGGATATAGTAAATTACTCCATCAAATAAAAGAAGGAGTAAATATGAAAAAGTACAAAGTGACATTGACAGAAGAAGAGAGGCTGGAATTGAC
>JBAZPA010000004.1:0-17688 GCA_041648435.1 archaeon | reverse complement strand
AGCAAAATATAGCAGATATTTAGCGTAAAATCAGCTAAATAGGGCTTTTATTAGATCGATCAAATTATAGTCTGTTTATCCTTATTTATCAACTATTTACAAGTTTTTTCGTAACAGTCTCTATTATAAAAATTTTGTTCGCCATTCTAACGGAAAATCATGTGAGCATACTCCTCCATTAGCAACTTTTACTGCATATTTAAACAACGATCAGAGTAAAATATTAATCGAAAGCGCACCGCGTTGGGATACTAATGGGGATCCGAATATTCCGGGCTCGGGTGTTTTTGGGTTGGAATTAGGCAATTTTACCGATCCTGCTATTGGAGTTGGCGATACTATTTATATCAGGTTTACTTGTAATAATGAAGAGGGTGAGCAAGGTACGCTGTCTGCAGAGGTAAGTAATATACCTTGGTACTATTTTCCCCAAACATTAAATCTTTCGCCCGCCAGCTTGCCATCACCACCTCAGAATGTAAGTTTATCTTTGGATGATCAACATCGTCGAATTATTACCTGGACACAGGAAACCAGTGTTACTTATTCGATTTACCGTCAGAATATCCAGGATACTCTTCTCGATGGAAGATCACGACGGTTATATTATCGCATTGCAGAAAATCTTAATGCCAATAGTTATATCGATACTTCAACAACCGATACTGTGTTGTATGGCTACATTATTTTTGCAACTTCAAATAATGGAGTTACCAGTTCTCATTCCAAAGAAGTAATAGAGGGAGCCGTAGTCTCAAACTTTTCCGTTATTCCCCGTGCGACAACCGCTATTCTCAATTGGGGAACTTATATACCCCCGAACGAAACGCTTAAAGGATACAATATTTACAGGCGTTCAGAGGAAGGTTCTTATGATGCGCCGATTGCATATGCAGGTTTAGATACTTTCTATATAGACTCACGTTTGGATTTGGGCAAATCTTATCATTATAAAATAGCTGCAAGGATAGATGCTCTGACTGAACTCGGAGAAACGGAAGAGATTGCCGTAACAACGCTTAGCTCTCAATCCGAACTCTATACTTATGCAAATTTAAAATTGGCTGTGGTAATTTATCAAAATACTAATAAAGGTAGCATTGCAAATAATGAAGTTGAAAAAATAAAAACAATGTTAGACGTCGCTAAATTGTTTTATTGGCGTAATTCCAAAATGAAGTTAAATATAGAGTTTACTTATTATGAGATTGATGAATATAAGAATTTTGGCGATCCGAATGATTTTTGGGGAAGCATGTTAATAACTGCCAATGATTTGGAAGATTTAGGGGTTATGAATACACAGTATGACATTATTTTTAGAGTTACGCCTGCAATCAATGGATATTGGTCTTATGGCGTTCAAAATTTAAGTTTGCCGGGTCCTCAGCGGAAAACCGGGTTTTCGCATTCATATTGGCCTTGTGGCACAGGAGTAGTATACCCCGGGCACTTACCGGATATCAATTACAATATTACCTGGGTATTTATACATGAAGTTCAACATGCTATTGATGATCTTTATTACTGTAATGGACACGAAGAAATGTATCACGGTGATCAACCTTATAAATTTCCTGTTGGTTGTGGAGAACATTATGATTTTCAGGCAAAAATGTTTCAGACATTTAATGCCTATGAGGATTTACTAAGCAATTGGGGTGATATTTATGAAGCGATAGATGCAGATAATGACGGTTTTCCGGATAATGAACCGTTGGTAGCATTAGATGAATTGAGATTTAGAAGCAACCCCGTATTAAGTGATACAGATTCCGATGGTTATACTGACAGGCAAGAGGCACTAGATGGAGTTTACGAAGGCAGTGATCCAAATAATCCTGATACAGACAATGATGGTATTATAGATAGCCTAGACCAATATGTTAGATTTCCTATTAAGACAACAATCAAACATTTTACACCGATTATAGATGGTAATATTGAAGATGAGTGGCCTCTTACTAATAACACTGTAAGTTATACTCAAATAGGATATTCGCCCAAATTGTATTTGTGCTATGATAATGATTATTTATATTTGGCGCTTTATTTAGATGACATAGGTATTCCGGAGATTACTTTTGATTTTCATGCCGATGGTTGGTTTCAGTCAAGTGGAAATACAAGAATAAAAATCAATCCATCAACCGGAGCGTTTATGTCGTTTCGGTCCTGGGATGCAGACCCGGCTGTTCAGGCGTATAATGAATCTCTCGGTGGAGCTCCGGATGGAATGTGGGATGATGACCCTAAGTATCAAGAACATTTTCATCGCAGGGTAATTTCACCAAGCAAGGTGAATTGTAAACTTGTTTTAGATTTTCCGGTAATTCAAATCGAAATGGCCATACCGAGAAGAGATTATGCCGGATTGACCCTACAGCCGGGCGATACGATCGGTTTGAATATTAATTATTCCAAAGTCAACAATGATCCGAACCAGTGGGCGACTACTCTTGATCAATATAATTTCGCTTATTTTACATTAGATAGTGGTCAAGTAGATATTGATCGTGAAGATGACAATAAGAATTTAGTGCTTAAACAATTCAGTCTTTCACAAAATTACCCTAACCCGTTTAATCCTCAAACAAAAATCGATTATCAAACTGATAAAGATGGACTCTTGGAACTTACTGTGTTTAATATTATTGGAGAGCGTGTTCGAACATTAGTAAATAGCTATACCCAACCTGGTAATTACCAGGTTGTTTGGGATGCTAAAAACGACAACGGAGTTCAGTTGCCTAATGGGGTTTATTTTTACAGATTAAGTATGTCGGATGAAATTTCTCTAACCAAGAAAATGGTCTTGTTGAAATAGAAAAATGAATATGAAGCAGTTTCTCGAAGGTAAAATTATGAAAACTAATTGCTTTATTTTTGTTATTGTAACTCTGTTTTGCTGTAATTTTAGACTAAATGCACAAGTATTAATGTCTACACCTATTGATATCCTATCCGGTTTGGATGGAGGCATAATTCAAGCGTCGGTAGAACCGTCATTGACTATAAATACTCTCAGGAACGTTTTTGATGGAAATCCATACACTGAAGCCGGCATCCAGGATGATAGTACCGCCAGCATTACATTACAATTTGACGATGAACGAAAATTCTCAAAATGCAAGGTGTTTTTCTGGAATGATGGACAGTGGTCTTTGGAAATTGCGAACTCACTAGATGATCTTAATGGAAAATCTGGATCTTATCAATCGTTAGTTGACAATCAAGACAATTTATTTTTTAACTGGGATTCTTCAGAATTTATACCGGTAACTGCAAAATATATCCGGATAACAGAAGAAAATCTAAATAATATTGGTGTTCATTTTGGAGAATGGGAACTCCAGAGAATAGTGAATTTTACTTCGTTATCAATTTTACCTAATCCTTTAAAATTGGTTCCCAATACATCTTTGCAATTAAAAGTAGAGATTCTTGAAGAAAATGGGGTTGGTTATCCTTACAATCTTCCTGATGTAGTTCGTTGGTCTTCTTCGAATACATCCGTAGCTGATGTCACTGAAACGGGAAAGATTCACACATACTCTTTAGGAACTGCAGTTATTACTGCTAATACAACTGCCCCCCTATCTGGCACTTCTATTGTTAATGTTGTGCCTGACTTTGAATCGGTTAATGACGAAACTCTTTATCTGAAGGTTGCCCTTGTGTTACAGGACCCGGTCATTGACTCTACTAATATGAAAAAGATTCATCAAGTTTGGGGGTGGACTGATCCTATGGCATATGCCGATCAATTGGTTGAGGAATTTGGTCAAATGAGTGATGGAGTCGTACAATTTCAAGTTGTAGAAATCCATGATGATGAGGGGATCTTTACCCGCCTTGAGGGAGAATTGATGAATATTGATACGTTAGCGTATTATTACCTTACACCCGGAAAATTATATGGCAGAGATACTCCCGGCACCCTTCAAAATTTAGCTGAGTCTCAAGGTAAGGTTAGCTTTGATTACAATGCAATGATAGATTATTACGATCTGGATACCAAACGAAATAGTGGTGCGATTGACGAAGTATGGGTTTATGCTCATCCATTTGCTGGTATGTATGAATCGCAATTAGTGGGGCCTGGCGCTTTCTGGTGGAATTCTCCCCCGTTAGATAATCCTAATTTGGAAAAATTACTATCAGTGATGGGTTGGAATTATGAGCGCGGGCTTGATTGTGCGGTACATAGTGTTGGTCACCGGGTTGAAAGCGCTATACGGCATGTTTACGGACGATGGGATTGTCAAAATCCGGAACCTAACAATTGGGAACTTTTCACAAGGTTTGATAAAGACATGCCGGGGCAGGCTCATATCGGCAATATTCACTTCCCACCCAACGGACAGAGTGATTATGACTATAGTAATACCCGGTATGTTATTACCTATGCAGACAACTGGAAGCGCTATCCAATTTTGCTGGATCAAACCCGTAATATTAACTGTTCGGAGTGGGGATGTACACATCTGGGATATATGAGATGGTGGTTTAATCAATTACCGCGATATGCCGGAGTTACCGATGGTATATTGAATAATTGGTGGTACTATTTTGTTGATTACGAGGGAGCGGTTGAAAGAGCCGAGCAGTTAATGTCAATAGATGACAAAATTGATGACAAAAATAATTTACTGGGAGATTTCCGGCTTGAACAGAATTATCCCAATCCCTTTAATCCCGTAACGACTATCGGATATGGTATTCCCGAAATTGGTAAGATAGAACTGGCAATCTATGACATTCTTGGACGGCGTGTCTGTTTACTCGTAAATAAAACCGTCAATCCGGGAAATTATCGGATAATCTGGAACGGGAAGAATGAGATGGGAGAACAGTTGTCCAACGGCATCTATTTCTGCAGACTGTCTTCTTTAGAAGGCAAATCCGAACTGAGAAAAATGATTTTGTTGAAATGATATTACTAGGATCTATCTGAATCTAATAAAATGTGTAGTTCTTTTTATTGTCTGTTCTGATTTGGATATATCTTATGAAAAATAAAAATAACACCTGGAGATAAAGACAAATGAAAAGGATCGCAAATTATCACAAAATCATATGGATAATTCTCACGTTGTTATCTGTTTCAATATTTACTTTGGGTGGGGAGAAGCCGATCCTGTCGAACCTTAAAGCGACGAAAGATTCCGCACTGTTCACTACTTATGCCGCCGCGATGGAACGCTCAGAATTCACGCTGGACGAAGGTTACCATTTTCTTTTCTATGACTCTACGCGTGGCATCGATTTCACGACCGATACAGGCGGCGATTTGTGTCTGGCTTTTAAAAAAGGTACGGACTATGTTTACGAATCCAAAGATTTATATCGGCAGCCGGTTATAACAGTATCCTATCCCGATATGGTGAAATATCATTATGCTCCTTATGAAAATTTGCAGGTTGATGCGACCTTTCTGGTTTATAGTTCGCATGTGGCAGTACATGATATCGTTTTGAAAAACACCGGTAAGGACAAATTGGATTTTCAGGTAATTCCATTCCTTCAGAATAATTACCGTACCTATAATAATGTACAATTTCACGCTGATGATAACGCCATAACTTTTGAGCATGAAGAATTACCGGACAGTTGGACTCTGGGACATAAAATTCCTTATGTAACTCCGGTGAATGATGTCTTGTTGTTATCACGAGAAGCAGAACGCATGACCAGCTATCGTAGTTTTGAATGGAGAAATGTTGAAATTCCTCATGAAGTCAATGTAAAGAGAGAACCGGTTTATGTTGTTTGGGGCAAGATGTCTCATGAGGGTGGCGGACGATGCAGACATTGGGAACCGAAACCGCAGATTATGGTTATACTTAACAATGATCCTTCGAAAATATTAACCGCCACAGCGCCGCGTTGGGGAAGTACCGATGCCAATATTAACAGATATGGTTATTACGGTATGGAGCTGGGAAATTTCGGCAAATTAAAAAATGGTGACATTTATACAATTTCAATTTTGTGTCGTGAAACCGGTGAGCTTTCCGTAATAACAGATACTATTCGTAATTTATCAGATGAACATTCCGAGCGTAAGGATATTGTATTTAAAGAAAATTCTCTTCTGGCAATGCCTTCAGATGTGGATAAAGACATTTGGGGAAGCGGCACTGAAATACGTCTTTTCTGGAAGCATGCCGAAAAGGATATGAATTTTAATATCTACCGTCGTGATTATCGTAGTAATGGATATTATGAACTTATCGAAAAAGAAATAACCAAACGTTTCTTTACTGATAAGAATATTCAGGGAGATAAAATTTATGGATATGTTGTTACCGCGATTGATAAAAATGGCAAAATGAGTATGCAGACTGAAGAAGTAAATAATATTGCCGGTAGTGACTTCCTGACCGATATCCGCTATCCCGACCAACTGAAAAATGATGTTAAAGATCTTAGCCGGGTTATAGCAATGCCCACGAAAATACAATTAAAACCCGGTACAAATGAACATCTTCGAATTATCAGAGCTGTTGCCAGACCGAATGTTTCTCAACAAGAATTGATTAAAAGAGCAAAAGATGTTTTAGATGAAGATTTGAATAAGTATCTGACGGCAAATGAAGAATTGTTTAAGAATATCCCGAGATTATCTTTTGATGACCCGGATAAGGAAATGCTCTATTGGAGCGCCTTCAATCTGATGCGCCAGGTTATGTTGCCTCCTGAAGAGAAAAGCAGTTACAATTACTACGTTTTCTCCCGTGAACCTACTTGGGGATGGGGACATGGCGGTCAGGTCTTTCACGAAAGTTTGACAATGATGGCTTATGCCTATATGGACCCAGTAAGCGCTATGAATTCCCAGCGAGTTTATAGCGAACGACAGTATGAAAGCGGTTATATCAATTACAGAACCGGCTCTTTTCTTGATGAAATTATCGAATATAATAATCAACTCACGAGCTCGGCGCCCTGGTATGCCTGGCAGAACTGGGAGGTATATAAGATCACAAAAGACAAGGAATTTTTAGAAGAAATGTATCAATCCAGTAAAAAATTCTACAATTACTACATAAGTAATAGAGACAGCGATAATGACGGATTATGCGAATGGGGCGCCCATGCAGTTCTGGAGTGTGTGCGAGATGGACTTGTGGCAGTCTGGGATGAAGTTGGATGGCCCAGCAATTTTGAAGCGGTTGACTTGAACGTTATGTTAGTAAAGGAAGCCAGAGCTTTGGAATCGATGGCTCTTGAGTTAGGTGAGAAGAAAGAAGCGAAGATATGGGAAAAAGATGCCCTGACTCGCCAAAAAAAGATAAACGAGATATTTTGGGATGAAGAGACAGGCTTCTATTACAATGTAGATAAAGACGACCATGATTTTACTTATAAGAAAAAGAACGATCTGAAACGCGAAGAGATCATCGGGTTTCTGCCGCTTTGGGCGGGAATTGTAAGTAAAGAACGCGCTGAAAAATTAGTTGCCAAATTGACTGATCCGAATAAGTTCTGGCGGAAATACGGTGTGCCGAGTCTTTCCGCTGATGACTCTTATTATAATCCCAAAGGTTACTGGAATGGTCCGGTTTGGGTTGAGTGGGATTTTTTCATTGTGGACGGTTTGATTCAATACGGGTATGACGATCTCGCAAGAGAACTGGTTGACCGTGTTGCCGCTAACATGATCGCTCAATTAAAGAAAGATCATAACTTATGGGAATTTTATAGCCCCGATGACCAATGGGCAGGCTATCACAAAACCTATATCTGGGCTGGGATTATCAACCGGATGATGATGGATGTGATGCAGTTAGGAGAGAAAAAATAACTCAAATCTGATATGATATACTTTCCGTATCAAATATGAGGTTTAAATGAAAAAGAAAATCAGTGTGTTGATGATTCTCTTTAACTTTTTATTAGTAAGTGTATCTCTTGCTCAAGATGGTTTAGTGCCCGCTTTTAAACTGGAAGCTAATGATCTCGAATTGCATCGTCTGGCACAGCCATCGACTCCATTTAATAAAGCAGGGAGAAAATTTGCCATTCTCGGATTTGAAAGCGGTTCTTTTGAAGCATGGGCATATCCCTTGAAGCTGATTCGAAACTTTGAATTTTCCTTTCTTGTCGGAAGTTCAACCAGACCAATTCACGGCAAAGATATTGTTCGGTATATCTCCGTAACGCCGGAAGCAACCACTCTCACTTATACATATCAATCATTTACAGTACGCGCCATTTATATAACACCATTCGATGAACCGGGCGCTCTTATTTTACTGGACGTGGATACCACAGAACCGCTGACGATTATATGTGGATTCCTGCCAATATTACAGCCTATGTGGCCTGCAGGAATTGGAGGACAATATGCTTATTGGGATAGCAATCTGAAGGCGTATATTATTTCGGAACCGACAGGTAATAACCATGGCTTTGTTGGATCTCCTGCTGCGTCAGGCATCTCATACACTCCTGCACATATGTTGTCCGATGCACCAAATGAATTCAAAATCGAACTAAAAAATCCTGAAACTGTAAAAGATAAATATATCCCGATTATTCTTGCGGGCGGAAAAGGAAAAAGAGACACGATAAAAGACATCTACCTACGCTTGAATGATAATCCCGAAGAATTTTACAGAAAGACTACAAAATATTATCGTAATCTGCGTCTGCGTACACTTCGGCTTGAAACGCCGAATAGAGAATTGAATCTGGCTTTTGAATGGGCAAAGATTACTTTTGATAACCTGTTTGTTGATAACCCTGATCTTGGGAAAGGACTGGTAGCAGGGCTGGGAGCCTCAGGAACAAGCGGACGTCCCGGTTTTGGCTGGTTTTTCGGCGGTGATGCTTATATTAATTGCTTTAGTATAAATAGTTACTGCGACTACCGGACTGTACGGGACGCACTAACTTTTACGCAGAAGTGGCAGCGTGATGATGGTAAGATGGCGCACGAACTCTCTCAAGCGGCGGGATATATTGATTGGTTCAGGGAATATCCTTATGGCTATATCCACGGTGATACTTCACCATATTATATCACAGCAGTTTATGATTATTATAAAATGAGTGGCGATGCTGATTTTGTGACACAGAGCTGGCAATCGCTTAAAAAGGCTTATGAATGGTGCCTGTCAACAGATGCAAATGGCGATGGATTGATGGATAATAAGAAGGCCGGATTGGGAGCGCTGGAGTACGGCGCTTTGACGGGAATTGAATCGGATATTTATATGTCTGCAATATGGGTGCGTGCCGCTTATGCAATGCAATTTTTATCAGAAGCTGCGGGCGAAAAATCCTATGCAAATAAGGCAGAGAGACATTATAAAAAAGCCATAAAGACTTTTAATGAGAAATTCTGGGATGAAGAGACACAGTATTATGCCTATGCCTTTAATACGAATAATGAGCATGTGAAGGAAATATCACCCTGGAATGCGGTAGGCTTGATGTGGGAGATTGGCGATCCTCAACGCAGTGTGAAATCACTGGAAAAGATAAGTTCAGCTGATTTAACAACAGATTGGGGAATTCGCAGCATCTCTATCGAAAGTAAATATTACCAACCGCTGAACTATAATTACGGTGCGGTTTGGCCATTCTTAACCAGCTGGGTTGCTACTGCACAATACAAGCATCACCTGGCGCTGCAGGGGTATAATTCTTTGATGTCTACTGTTCGACACACATTTGATCATGCCCTGGGATATGTCACTGAAGTCTTTTCCGGGGCTCAGAATGTATATCCGCAGGAAGCTGTATGTCAGCAGGGGTTTTCCACTGCGGGAGTGGTTCTTCCATTTGTGAGGGGAATGCTCGGTCTTGAAGGCGATGCAATCCAGAAAACGATAATCTTTGCGCCTCATTTTCCTGCTAACTGGGAACATATATCAGTGGATAACTTTCAAATCGGTGATGCAATATTCTCTTTTAACTATACAAGAGGCAAGGATAGAATAATAATCGATATACAGAGTAAACAAAGTGACTGTTATATGCTGCAAATCGCTCCTGCTCTTGGAATCGGAAGTATCATAAACAAAGTAATTGTGAATAGAGAAGCAACGCAGTTTGAAAAAGTGTTGTCCACTCAAACTGTTCAACCGGTTGTAAATATTGCGCCAAAAGGAGGTAATGCAACTGTTGAAATAGAGTTCAATCCTACTGTGGAGATACTTCCACCCCATATCGAGACCAAAACCGGTGATACGAATAAGGGTCTGAAAATAATTTCGTTGGGAAGAGAAGAAAATCAGCTCAAAGTTGGTGTAGAAGGCTTATCAGGAAAATCTTATGTGTTGGAAGTCGTCAATCCGGAATTGATTCACCAGATTAAAGGAGCATCACACAAAGGAAATAGAATTGATATAAAAATACCGGATGGAAAAGAGGGCGATTTTATAGCACACGAGATTATTATAAAAACGGAATAAGTAATAACTCCGGCAGTAGATATCCTAATTGAATTATTAATGTTATTATAGCGAGGAAAATACGATGAGATGTATCTATAAAATGTGTTTAATATCTCTTATGTTCATTGTTCCGATTCCTGATTTATTTGGCAGGGTGACAATAGAGGACGATTATCTGATAATAAATGCAAAGTATGATGACCCTTTATTTACAACTTATGCAGCTTCAATGGAACGCTCACGGTTCTTTGCTGACAAGGCATACTTCATGGATTATTTTACGCCTGATAAGCCGATTTGCTATAATAGCCAGTTTGCCGGTGAGTTTACGGTTATATGGAAAGTAAACAATATTATAGTCAGCAAGACGAGAGATTTTATAAAAAAACCTAAGGTAATTGTTTCATTTCCCGATATGGCTATTCTTGAATATGAACCTTTTGAAGGATTACAGGTTCAGGAAATCTTTATGGTATATAGCGCCGGCGCTGCCATTATCGACATGGCTGTTATCAATGACGGAAAAGAGATCTACGACTTCAACCTTTATCCGCTGATCTATAAGTCTAAACAAGGCGCTCTGCAGATCACCAAATTCGATAAGGACAATAATTGGTATTTCTTCTCCCACTACGAACCGATAGAGCGTTTGCACAGCAATTTATCTACTTCCCGCGGGTACCCCACGGATTTTAATAATGTTCTGGCCTGTAACCGGACGCCCGATAGTTTTGGCGGTTATGAGGCGAACAGTATCGATGATTTCTATTTTGCGGCTAAGCGTTTAAGCAAAGTGCATGAATTTGTCACTAAACAAAATGAGTTGGAAACAGGCAATGTGGAAATAGTTGCTTTACAGAAACGTATCAGATTAAAACCAGGTGAGAAAACTTCGGTTCGTTTTGTACGTGGCGTTCAGGATATTCGCAAACCCGAATCTGAAATGATCGAAGATGTAAAAGATGCATTGAATGCCGATCTCCAACAATATGTCGATGAAAATATTGCTCTTTTCGAATCGGTGCCGCGGATCAGATTCAAAAATCCGAAGGAAAAGATGGTATATATCGGGGCATTAAATCTGGTTCGTCAGTGCATGATGCCGCCGGAAGGAAAAACGCAGTACAATTTTTATAATTTCTCCCGCAACCCGATCTGGGGCTGGGGACATGGTCATCAGGTCATGCATGAATCGCTTTCCATGCTGCCTTATGTTTATCTCGATTCCAAATCGGCCCAGGAGTCCCAGCGAATTTACATCGAACAGCAATATGACGACGGTTTGATCGGTTATCGTCATGGCCCGCGCGGACCTCAAGTTTATCCGCATGAAGGAAAGGCCACGACGTCGGCGCCTTTCTTTACCTGGACGAATTGGGAAATTTACAGCGTATCGAAGGACACGGTTTTTCTGAGAGATTGTTATCGGGCCGGCAGTGCCTTCGTTCATTATCTGGAGAAAGAGCGGGATGTGGATCGGGATGGGCTTTATGAATGGGGGCCTTATGGCATTATTGAAAATGTGCGCGACGGCTGGAACGTCGTTTTTCAACTATTTTCCGAAGGTGAGGATGAAGGCCGCGATATTTCCGATGAACTCGAAGCGCTCGATCTTAGTTGCCAGGTAGCCAATGAAATCTATTATCTTCGCTTAATGGCTAAAGAATTGGGCGATACGAAAGGCGACGCGGAGTGGACGATGAAATTTGACAGGCTGGCAAAGTTGATTAATCAATATATGTGGGATGATCGGGATAAATTTTACTATCATGTAGCCATGTCGGATAATTCTTTCAAGTTCGAAGGCGAAAGCCTGAAGCGGAAAGAAATTATCGGGTTTTTACCGATGTGGGCGCATGTGGCGACCAAAGAACGAGCCAATGAACTGATCAAACACCTGAAAAATCCGGAATCATTCTGGCGTAAATACGGAGTTCCCACTTTGGCGGCCGACGATCCCAATTATACCGCATTTGTAGATGGCTGCTGTCGCTGGAACGGTCCGATCTGGTTATTATGGGACTACATGGTTTTTGACGGATTTAAAAATTATGGCTATAATAAATTAGCAAAGCAGTTAGCGGATAAAATGGTGCTTGCTGTAACAACCCAGTTGGAAAAGAATCATTGTTTCTGGGAATCTTATAGCCCAGATTATCCCATGCAGGAGAGTCCGTCTAATTATATCTGGGATTCAATTATGGCAAAATTACTCATTGAATTGTATCAGCGGTAATTGCTAAAAACTAAGTAAATTTGATGAATCGGTTAAGCATATTGTGGAACTTTTTATGGTGAATAGCAGTTTTATCCCAAAATATAACAACTTCTCCCGAAACCCTTCGACAAGTTGTTTTTAGACTTTTGGGAAAAGCAATTGGAGATTAAGTGAGAGCAAAGAAATTATTAAGCAAAATTATTATCGTCTTGCAGTTGTCTGTAATTCCAATTTATGCGCAGCAATCTTATAATGGCGATTTTGAGACTGGCGACTTTACCGGCTGGACTGTTTCGGGGCCACATAGTGCTTATGTACATCCTTTTTATCAAGGCAGTTGTTGCGCTGTTAT
The DNA here is from genome assembly GCA_041648435.1 of archaeon. Lineage (GTDB taxonomy): Archaea > Iainarchaeota > Iainarchaeia > Iainarchaeales > JBAZPA01 > JBAZPA01. The sequence goes on along the minus strand of JBAZPA010000004.1, from coordinate 4,709 downwards.
TCATATTTACAGCGGGAATGCTTCCGGACAATCGACGCCTAATAATAAATGGCAAATGGTCGGGTTGCATATAATCATACCGGAAACAGCAGAATTTTTGAATTTCTATATGGAAGTCAATGGCATAGCATGGCACAATGGCGGATATGTCTGGATTATGGATGCTGATTCTGTAGGCAAATATACCCAACTATATCACTCCGGCAGCGGTGACGGGATCGGACAACATTATCCATGGGAATTTCATGAGGTTAATATTGAACCATGGGCAAGCCGCAATGTAACTATCTATTTTGCCGGACATAACAGTAATGGAAATAGTGATCATGTTGTTGATATTTACTTTGATAATATCAGATTTTCTCCTACAACTACTGATAATATTCAACCGACTATTACTTTAGATGCGCCAAATGGCGCCGAGTTATGGACTGAGGGGGAAACTCAGGAAATCAGATGGACTGCTGATGACGATATGTATATTAGAGCTGATAGTGTATTCTATTCTATTGATAATGGTGTTATATGGACATTCATTGCTACTCATTCTGGAAATTGTCAAAAATGCGACTGGGATATACCGGACACTCCATCCGACCAAAGTCTTATTAAAGTAGTTGTTTATGATGCAGGAAATCATTTTGCGACTGATATGTCCAATTCTGTATTTACAATTGCTTCCGATAATACTCCGCCCACAGTTCAAATAATTAGACCAAATGGTGGCGAAAATTGGAACAATTTAGATTGGCAAAATATTGCCTGGACTTCGGATGATAATGTTGAAGTGGGTGGTGATAGTATTTATTATTCTGTAAATAATGGGGCAGACTGGATGTTGATTGGAAGTCATACAGGGAAAGTAAATAGTTTTTCCTTCGGGATCCCAAATACTCCATCCGACCAATGTCTCGTTAAAGTAAAAGTATTTGATAAAAACGGTAATTGGAGTGAAGATATTTCAAACAATACTTTTACAATTTCTTATCAAGAGCCACCAGCTCTTACTTATGCAGTCGTTATAAAACAATCTACTTATTACAATCCTGTTTGGAAGGCAGTAGCAGATACAGTTAAGGTGAGGTATCAGGGAAGACTATTCATCTGGAAAAACACATTGGATGAGGTTCGAAACGATATTGCTCTGTATCATCCCTCATATATCGGTTTTGTGTGTGAACTTGCTACAGCGTCGCCAGATTTTATTCAGAACAGTGTCTGGCCATTTGTTAGAGGAATAGATGACGACGTCTATACCGATGCTGTCTGGGGAATTATTACCGGTTATAATTCTGGAGATGCGCTTAAGCTTGTTACGGGTCCAGTTGGATTTGAGGTAAAAACAGTCCTTGGCGGAACTGCTAGCTGTGATGTGGCTTATTATACGCAAGGGATAGGAACGAGTGAAAGCACTTGTGGTCTGTATTATGTGAAGCATCCGGACTCTCTTGAAATAACTACTAAAACTGACGGTCTCACAGATAGAACTGAATGGCTGGTTACAATGATAAACAATGGAATTGATATTTTTAACTATGATCCAGTGGATATTTTCTATACAAGCGGACATGGCAATGTTAATCTTTGGCAATTGCATTATCCAACTGTAGAACCGGAAGGATTTTTCCGTTCCGGTGATGGAAAGGTCTTTGGAGATCCGTATACTGGAGATAATATTTATATAAAATCCAATCATCCAAAGATTTATTTCGGATTGGGTAATTGCTACATCGGTAAGATTGATGATGGCGGTTGTATGGCGCCATCATGGATTCATTCCGGCGGAGCATATCAATATACAGGATATGTTGTTCCCGAAGGTTCAAATTCATATCAACATGGTGGGATTAAAGCATATTTTTATAAAGTAGCAAGAAATAACACATGGGCAGAGTCGTATTTTTTGGCAAATATTGCTCTCCAATTTGACATAATAAATGGAACACCAGGAGCAGACCCTTCTGACTTGAATGGTTCTGCTCTTTACGGAGACCCTGGAATGCAAGTCAAGATGTCAACAGAAGGGATTTATAAACAACCACTCTTCAAAAATGAACTTACGATAAATAAAGGAACTGAAAAAGATACTGTCACATATAAAATTACAATGAATAGAGAAGGAAATCCTGGTTTTACCGGTAAATGGGGAGATCGTCATCCGGCAACAATTCTGCCTTTCAGAACCGAAAGAATTGAAATTATTAATACTGATGCAATGACCGTCGTTATTAAGGATAATTTTGCTCTGATGTATATCTGGCACCAAGGGCAACCATCACTGGCAGAGGGCGACACAAGAGAAGTTGTATTCACCTGTAATCATATTAGTACTGCTATTGATGAACAAATGCCTTTAGGTACAGAGGTAGAAAAAATAAATCTTTATCAGAACTATCCTAATCCTTTTAACCCGTCGACAAAGATTAGTTATCATTTGCCAAAGTCAAGTAAGGTCTCAGTCAGAATATATAATATCAATGGTCAATTAGTAGAAACACTTGTAGATGATATTTTTCAGGAATCAGGTTATCATTCTGTTGTCTGGGATGTCTCGCAAAGCGGAATAAGTTCAGGGATATATTTCTATCGTATTACTTATGGAAATTTTTGTGATACTAAGAAGTGTGTAATAATCAGATAAAAACGAGGAGTGGGAAGTGTTTTTACTTATAAAAAGATCCTAATTTTTACAAATGGTATTGATAGGATAATATCATAAATTTGAATCAAACTTAAATGGAGTTAAAAATGAATTTATTACATGTTAGAAACAAAAGAATCGTTTTACTCGGATTATTGACAGTATTGATGCTGATTTTCGTAGTTATTGCTATTAACTGTTCAAACTATGAAAAGAGCAGGGAAAAACAACCTCTGTTGGAATTGCCATACACTTTATTTCCGATAGGTGATATTCAACCTCAAGGGTGGTTGAGGCACATATTAGAGACTATGCGCGACGGTATGACAGGACATCTCGATGAACTGTGGGAAGACGTTGGCCCGAATTGCGGATGGATTGGCGGAAGCGGTCCGGCCTGGGAACGGCCGGTTTACTGGTTGGACGGCCTGGTTCCTCTGGCCTATATCCTTAATGATAAAAATCTGATCGATAAGAGTCAAAAATATATTGAATGGATACTGAACAGCCAGCGAGAAGATGGCTTTTTCGGGCAGGTAGAGGACACGACTCGCGTTTTTGGCGAGAACGAGGATTATCAGGCTTATGTGGAAAAAATGAAACAGGATTGGTGGCCGCGCATGGTGGTACTGAAGACGATGCAAACGTATTATGACGCCACCGGCGATGCGCGGATCATCGATTTCATGACTCGTTATTTTCGCTATCAAAAGTCGGTAATTGAAGAAAAACCTCTGGATTACTGGTCGCACTGGGCCAAATCCCGCGGCGGCGAAAACCTGAACAGTATTTACTGGTTGTATCGGAAAACAGGCGAGCAGTGGCTACTGGATTTAGGCCGGACAATTTTCGCGCAGACCGAAAACTGGACGGAAAATCTCGAATCTCCCTATCCCGAGGACTGGCACGGCGTCAATACCGGGATGGGCATCAAACAGCCGGCGATCTGGTATCAATACTCCCGCGATCAACGTTATCTTGATGCCGTTAAACACGGGATCGAAATGCTCAAGAAGCATCACGGCCAACCGACCGGCATGTTTTCCGGAGACGAACTTTTACACGGCACCAATCCGACCTATGGTACCGAACTGTGCACGGTTGTCGAATACATGTTCAGTCTGGAGAATATTCTGCAAATCACCGGTGATGTCTATTTCGCCGATATTCTGGAAAAGGTAACGTACAATGCCCTTCCGACCCAATGCACGGAAAATTTCGATTCCCGCCAATATTATCAGGCGCCGAACCAGATCGAGATCAGTAGCAACTGGCATAATTTTACGACTCAGCACAAGGGCTTTGTCGAGAACAGTTTCGGCTTTGTCACCGGATACGGCTGTTGTACGGCCAATCTTCATCAGGGCTGGCCAAAATTTGTTCGCAATCTTTGGTACAAAACCAATGACGACGGCGTAGCGGCCCTGATCTATGCGCCATCGACTCTCTCAACGAAACTAAACAACGGCAAAATGATAAAATTTCATGAAGAGACAAATTACCCTTTTAATGAAATTGTCAGATTTACTTACGAAGGCGATAATGCAACATTTCCCCTGCATCTCAGAATACCAGCCTGGGCGCAAGGCGCCGCTGTGAAAATAAACGGACAGATTTTTACCAAGCCCGGTTCCGCAACGATTGTGAAAGTGAACCGTAAATGGTGCAAAAGCGACGTCGTTGAATTGATTCTTCCTATGAAGGTGAACATTAGTTACTGGCATGAACGGGCATCGACCGTCGAGTGGGGAACGCTGGTTTTTGCTTTAAAGATCGGCGAGTCCTGGAAGCAGATTAATAATGATAACCAGCGACCGACGTATGAAGTCAAACCAACCACGCCCTGGAATTACGCACTTCTGCGGCCATGGATCGATGCTCCTGCGGATTCGTTTGTTGTGGAGAAAACGGCTAAAGTCCCGGAGAATCCCTGGAATATCCAAAATGCTCCCGTTATAATTAGAGCCAAAGCCAAACGTCTGGAAAGTTGGAAACAGTACGGAGGCGATCATGGACCGATCCAATACAGCAAATATTGGTATCCTGAGGTGATTTCTGCACCGGAAGA
>JBAZPA010000003.1:0-17992 GCA_041648435.1 archaeon | reverse complement strand
TCAGCTTTAATGCCATGACTTCTGACATGGTGAGAAATCCGTCCACGCCTTCAGGATTCCCAACCTGCGATAAAACCAATGCCGGTTCCCTGATATAAGGTACCATGTTGTCCAGAATGCCATGCGTGGCGAAGGTGAGGAAGCCGTAATCGGCAAAATTCGTGTTCTTCACTTTATCTTCTCTGGCATTGAGACCGCTTAAGACCATGGTCTTTCCGCCAAAGAGCGACTTCATCTTTCCTGCTAAAACTTCGGTCTTCTCAAGTCGTGGAAATAGTTCATCTGCAATCTCCGAAATCTTACGTTCCTCGCCCCGGTATCGAATACCCGCCATACCCATCTGTTTCCAGTCAGAAATAGCGCCCATCAGGTTAATGGTTTCTTGTGCAACCTCTAACCGGGCTGTTTGGGTCATGCGCGAATCGGTAGCCGAAAAAATCGGATCTGCCACAACCAGCATATTATTTCCCGTTACTACTTCTTTTTTCAAAGTCCTTATCAGCGATAATGACGTAGCAGATTGAGCATAACTGAGCGTGTATCTATCAGCCAGATAAGTCACACCCAACGGAAACGGCCCGAACTCTCCTTCACCAAATTTCTCTTCTTTAGGTAAATCAGTAATCAAAGCCTCAAACGGAAGAATCCCGAGAAACTCATCAGGAACGATGACGAGGTTCGTGCCTTCCTTAACAGATGCCAGTAGGTCACCAAACAACAGATCATACAGTTTTTTCCCTTTTTGAGGATCAAATTTCAGAAGATCGCTGATTTGCGATATGTCTTCAAAATAGCCACGGTATTCAAGCACCTTTTGCTGAAGTTCTTCTCTCGATATGTCTATTCTTCTTGTTTTCACTTTTTTATCTTTTAACATAAAAACAATCGTCGCATTATCGGTTACTTCAAATTCAATCAAAACTTCATTAAGATTGAGTAAAACTTCCTCCGGCTTGACGGGCTGGGGATAATGAATACCGGCGTATTCAGGATAGGCTTTTCTTAATCGGGTAATGAATTCCTGTTGTTTAGTTTTCACTTGCTTCAATTCTGTTTCTTTCTCCGCATAAATATCCATAGCCTTGTTTTTATATAGAACTTCCATTTGCTTCCTTAAACCCCGAATCTGGGTGATATAATCATTTTCTTCATTTTCCAATTTGGCTGGAAGAACCTGCGTTTCCACCAGATGTCTCCTGGCAATGGCTTCTGACAGGAGCCGGGCTTTCAGATTCTCCGCATAGAAGAACGCCTCATTGTGTTTACCCATGAATCCATTCACACGAACCATGCCTTCATAAGGCGCGATGCGTTTAAAATTCATGACTTCTGCCGCAAAGAAATGCGACCGTTCCGCTTCGCCCAAACCTTCCCGCTGGTCTTCAGCCATATTGATGGCATTGGCATAATATTCAATGGATTTACTGTACTCTTTGAGTGATTCATGTCCTTTCCCCAGACCGGCAAAATCGGCAAAAAGGAACCCTGCTTTTCGGTTTTCTATGTGGTATTCGAGCGATTTGTTGAAATATTCAATGGCTTTCGGGTAATTTTGTTTGACAAGATTGAGCCTTCCTAAGCGAATCGGGTCGCCGAGACGAAGAAAAGTTAACTCGGCTTCTTCGATTTTGCCCATATTAAGCCAAATATCCGCAATATTAGATTCTACTGTTGTAGTAGGCACACCGATTTCTCTATCAATCTTCAACGCCTGTTCGTAGTAGGAAAGCGCCTTAGGATAGTCGCCGAGATTCAGGTAGACAACCCCAATGTTATTAAGGTTATCACCTTCGCTCTTTTTGTCGCCGATTTCTCTACGAATCATCATCGCCTGCTCGTCGCAGGAAAGCGCCTTGGGATAATCGCCGAGATTCCAATAAACATTCCCGATGTTTGTGAGGTTATCGCCTTCCCCCTTTTTGTCACCGATTTCTCTATCAATCTTCAGCGCCTGTTCGTAGTAGGAAAGCGCCCTGGGATAATCACCAAGATTCCCGTAGACAATCCCGATGTTACCAAGGTCGGCGCCTTCTCCCATTTTGTCACCGATTTCTCTCTTGATTTTCAGCGCCTGCTCGTAATAGGATAGCGCCTTCGGAAAATCACCGAGATCACTATAAACAAGCCCGAGGTTTGTGAGGTTATCGCCTTCTCCCTTTTTGTCACCGATTTCTCTTTTTATTTTTAACGCCTGTTCGTAGTAGGAAAGCGCTTTAGGATAGTCGCCAAGATTCTTGTAGACAATTCCAATGTTATTAAGGCTATTGCCTTCTCCCTTTTTGTCGCCGATTTCTCTCTCGATTTTCAGTGCCTGTTCGTAGTAGGACAGCGCCCTGGGATAGTCGCCGAGATTACTGTAAACAAGCCCGATGTTTCCGAGATTATCACCTTCTCCCTTTTTGTTACCGATTTCTTTACGAATCTTCAACGCCTGTTCATAGTAGGAAAGCGCCCTGGGATAGTCGCCGAGATTACTGTAAACAAGCCCGATGTTTCCGAGATCACCGCCTTCTCCATTTTTGTCACCGATTTCTCTATCAATCTTCAGCGCCTGTTCGTAGTAGGAAAGCGCTTTGGGATAGTCGCCGAGATCACTGTCAACAAGCCCGATGTTTCCAAGAATAGTGCCTTCTCCCTGTTTGTCACCGATTTCTCTCTTGATTTTCAGTGCCTGTTCATGGTAGGAAAGCGCTTTGGGATAGTCGCCAAGATTCCAGTAGACACTCCCGATGTTTCCGAGATCACCGCCTTCTCCATTTTTGTCACCGATTTCTCTATCAATCTTCAGCGCCTGTTCGTGGTAGGATAGCGCTTTAGAATAGTCGCCGAGATTCGAGTAGACATTTCCAATGTTTCCGAGGTCACGTCCTTCCCCCTCTTTGTCACCGATTTCTCTTTTGATTTTCAGCGCCTGTTCGTAGTAGGAAAGCGCTTTGGGATAGTCGCCGAGATTCGAGTAGACAATCCCAATGTTTCCGAGGTCACGTCCTTCTCCCTCTTTGTCACCGATTTCTCTCTTGATTTTCAGCGCCTGTTCGTGGTAGGATAACGCTCTGGGATAATCACCAAGATAATTGTAAACAACCCCAAGATTTCCAATAAATAGAGATATTCCTTCTTTGTGGTCCATCCTTTTCGCAATTACTAGTCCCTGTTCCCATTTTTGGGCGGCACCGTAGAAGTTGGATTGATTGCATAGATTCGTTGCTTCTTCATTAAGATGGATCATCTCATCTATAGACTGCCCATAGACCATAGCTGTGATCGATACCACCATTAAGAACAAAACTAACCTTTTCATGATTTTACATCCTATTTTTACCACAATGTTCACAGTGGTTCATTCTTTTACTTATGCCAGAACCACGTCTGATTGACAAAGGCTCCTTCACCTTGCAGTTTGTTCTTGATGTCAACCAGATTGGTTGTTTTTTTAGGTGGTGTTTCCTGCTGGGTATTCCGTTTGGGTTTCACCCCGGCAACGCCCATTTTCTTGAATTGAATCACATCGTCGAGATCGGACTTGGTCAATTCAGTGTCGGTTTTCTCGAATTCCGCGATCTTCTCTAGCGCCGCAAATATGTAAATCGTCTCCCGTCCGGTCGTCTCATCCAGGTAGAACAATTCCCGGGAGTTCGGAATCCAATAACCATCGCCGATAATCATCGGATTTGTCTCGGTGTTGAAGTCCTCATTCGGAAACAGTTGGTAACAATTCCCAACAGCGTCGATTTGATAAACATATACCCAGCACTGGTCGCTTGGCCGGATGAAAAGCGCATAACCATCCCCAGAACGCAGAACTTCGCCTTCTGAAGTTGAGCGCATTTTACCTTCTGTGTCTTCGGTGTAGAAAAGGACGTCGAGCGAGATTTTGACATTCTTCTCATTCACGATCCGGTCGAATTCGGATTTAGGTACTTTTAGCATCACATAGCCAACGAATTTTTTCTTATCTTTTTTGACGTACCAATCTACCGGAATCGCCTGGCTTACGAAAGCCCGCGAACTAGCAACAATCTGGCTTTTCGTGTCGGATGCCTGAACGCTCTTACCGTCTTTCTCGGCATAGGCTTCCATGCTCCGCGTGAATGATTGAATATCGACCTTGCAATACCGCACAAATTCGGTCGTAGCCGTAATAACTGCCTCATCTCGTGCTTCCTGTTCGGTTGATTTGGGAGTAGAATATCCGACAGAATAAAAAAAATCACCTTCCTCAAGAATTGTCTGACTAATCCAAGCAGGTACTTCGTTGTCAGATTTTGAAGAGAATGGATTCTGTGCCTGGAGAAATGCAAAAATACCAGAAGCCAGAACCGCCAAAACACTCGTATAAAAGTAACGATAGCACACCATTTTTACGATCCTTTCTACCAATTAAGTTGGAAAAAGAAATCAGTTACCCAACTTACAATGAAAATTCTCAATAAAAAAAACACATTAAAAAACCACTCACAGTACAAATCTTAACCTCGGATATTTATTTTTAGAATATACATACTTTGAACTCATTGGAAAACTTTATGAGTTTTGGATATGAATTGTATGGTGAAAGCCTATTGTCTCTGGTGATTATTTTTTCAAGTGCACTAATTGTTCTCTCCGAAACATTCATTGATTACCCTTTGTAATATATCGTCTAACGGTCAAAGTATATAGTCGCCGAAGGCTGGAGGGAACCTGCAAGCGAATCTTGCAAGATGTCCAGTTGACAACAGGGTTAGGCATGCTAATGCCGCCAATCTGCGCGGTGGCTAAGAAGTGGAGGCTCAAATAGTGTGTCATTCACCAAAGTCAACAAGTTGTTAGAGTTACCGAGTCCGCCGCAAAACTCAGGTTCAGTCGCAATTGTCATCCCATATATGCGAGGGAAAATCCACGACAGAAGCCCTCCGTTTGGCGCGAGATTAATGCGAATGTCCGTTTCAGAGACCAACTCAACTCTTTCGCCGCCGCCACATGAATCTGGGCTCTTCGTGAAATAGTCGAGATCGATATCGAAGAAAACCGACAAGCACTCGATCTTTGAAATAGCTTCTGTCAGCGCTTCGACTGAACGATAGCAGTTGATGGTGTGAATTCGTCCCTCAATGTCCTTGAAGCGTTCAGTCGACGGCAGCTCTTGTTTTTGAACCACATAGATATCACCGATAATATTAAGATACGCAGCAGCCAGGATGTGACCATCATTTAGGCAGTTGAGTTTGTCCCAGCAGAAGAATGCGACTTCTTTGAAATTGGTCGTATCCAGTTTCTTCAACCACTCACACTCGATGGTACCGGGGGCAGCAAGATCTCGGTGCCAATCGAGCGAAATCAACGAAGGCGGCGTGGGTAGGCCATACTGACCTTTGATCCATTTCAACCAGTAGAAGAAAGCAAAACGATGGTCTTGTACTATCGCCACTTCCATCGATCGGTTGTCGTCGTTTGGGTGCGGGAGGATGTCGTAGTATGTTCCCGGCGGCCGTATATATTCGTCAATGTTCATAATGGAGTGTATAAATGCCTAACACATTTTTATTTTGCACATTCTCTCCATTTCAAGATTAGTCTGTATCATTTCCTTTCCCGCAATCATTTTTCACATTCATTCCCTCTCTAAAAGCGCCAATCCGCAATCATCTATAATCAAACAACGTCGAAATAGTACAGATAATCGGGTAAAAGCACAAGGATTTAATTAGTGACAAGTGACGAGTGACGGACCAGGCGGAGAATGTCATTGGTCATTAAGGCATTTCCCGCGCCGATGGCGGGACAAATCCCGCTGAAAGCGGGGCGAGCCCGCGTCCCGATTCTTCGGGAAACAGATTTTCAGTCTGCCACCATAAGCCACTCGAGCCACCTCGAGCACATCATCATAGATGATGCATTCGAGAGGGCTGAATTAAAATCGAAATACGTCATCCATTCTCCACCCAGTAATCGGCAAGGACTTCCGCCTGTTTCATCACCGTATCGATGGCCTTCTGCTGTTTATCAGGCGGGTAGCCGAATTTATTGAGAGTGCGTTTGACAATGACCATGAGTTTTGCCCGCGCGCTTTCTTTCATCGTCCAGTCAATGGTCGCGTTACGGTGTACTTTTGCGGCAATTTCACGAGCGATAGATTTCAGCGTTTCATCACCCAGAACTTTAACTGCGCTGTCATTGACCTCCAATGCGGTATAAAAGGCAAACTCATCTTTTGACAAGTTCAACTTCTCGGCAAGTCCATCTATCGTTCGGATTTGACGAGCGATTTTGAGCAATTCTTCGATGACTTCAGCGGTCGTCAATAGATTATTCTGATATTTGTGGATCGACGATTCTAGCATTTCTAAAAGACTTTTACCTTCCGTCAAGTTGTATTTGAGTCGGGTCCGAATCTCATCGTTTAAAATCTTCTTCATCAGTTCAAATGCCAGATTCCGATGTTTCATTTCTGAGATTTCATGCAGAAATTCCTCAGACAGAAGCGAGATTTCGGGCTTTTTAACTCCCGCGGAGGCAAATATGTCCAGCACTTCCGAGGATTCAACGGACTGATTGACGATTTGACGAATGACAGATTCGACGTTTACTTTTCCTTCGGCGCCTTCTCCACCGGAAAACTTCATCAATCGCGCACGGACAGCCATAAAGAAAGCGATCTCGTCTTTCAAAGCCAACGCTTCGTCGTGTGGAAGCGACATCGCAAACAAGCGGGAAAGCGCCGCCGATTCCCTGAGATACCGCTCCTTTCCGTTTTCCAGAGAAAGAATGTGTTCTTCCGATTGCAGGATAATGGAAAGCTTTTCGGAAGTTCCTGATGTGAAAAACCTGTAATACTCCAAGCCATAAAACATCTGACGCACGACCTCGATTTTTTCAAACAGCATATCCAGCGCCTTCGCCTGAATCTCAGCCGGATTGCCTCTCCCACCGGAACTCGAATAAAAAGCCAAAGCCTCTTTCAGCGCATCGCCGATGCCGATATAATCCACGATGAGTCCGCCGGGTTTATCCATGAATACCCGATTTACCCGCGCAATTGCCTGCATGAGCGAATGACCTTTCATCAACTTGTCAATATACATCGTATGCAAACACGGCACATCGAAACCGGTCAGCCACATATCGCATACAATCACCATTTTCAGCGAATCTGTCGGGTCTTTCATGCGGTCGGAGAGTAGTTGACGATCATCCTTGTTGGTGCGATGACACACAGGAATGACTAAACCTTCCGGGTCTTCCGGATCGAACTCCATTTTGTCTGATGATGCCGAAGTCATAACAATCTTGATGGCTCCGAGTTTTCGGTCTTCACTATGCCATTCAGGGCGCAAGGCAACGATTTCCCGATACAGATCAACGGCAATGCGGCGGCTCATTACCACGATCATGGCTTTGCCATCCAACACCTCCGAGCGTTTCTCAAAGTGATTCACAATATCACGCGCTAAATTCTTCTGCCGGTCGGGATGCCCAACGATGGCTTCTAACTTTGTCCACTTTGCCTTTGCTTTTTGCGATTCGCTCCAGCCTTCCATTTCGGATTCAGCGGAAGCGTCAAACTCCGCGATCAACCGACGCCCTTCTTCCGTGATATTCACCTTAGCGAGACGACTCTCGTAATAAATTTTCAAAGTGGCGCCATCCTCGACGGATTGAGCAATATCATAAATGTCTATGTAGTTACCGAATACTGCCGGCGTATTGATGTCAACATTTTCAATAGGCGTACCTGTAAAGCCGATGAAAGTCGCATTAGGAATCGCATCCCGAAGATATTTGGCAAAACCATAGGTGATGCGAACGCCGTTCTTTTCAGTTTCATTCTCCAATGTGCTGTTTGAATTGACAACTTTTGCTTTGAATCCATACTGAGTACGGTGGGCTTCATCGGCAATGACAAAAATATTGCGCCGGTCGGAAAGCCGATCATACTCCGGCATGTCCTCAGCCGGATTATCGGGAAAGAATTTCTGGATAGTCGTAAAGACGATCCCTCCGGAAGCGACTTTCAACAGCGATTTGAGGTTTTCGCGGGAATTCGCCTGAACCGGCGTCTGTCCCAGAAGTTGCGAACATCCGGCGAACGTATCGAAAAGCTGGTCATCCAGATCGGTGCGGTCTGTGATTACTACAATTGTCGGATTATCCAGTTCGCGGATCAGTTTACCTGTGTAAAAGACCATTGAAAGACTCTTACCCGAACCCTGCGTATGCCAGATGACACCCGCTTTCCGATTCCCGGTCATGGACGCGGCAAGGCGGGAACTCCCGACGGCTTTATTGACAGCGTAATATTGATGATAAGCGGCGAGTTTCTTCACCGTTATGATCTGGATGATTCCCGTTTTGGTATCGGTATGCTTTTCTTTCTGGAATACGATAAAGTTACGGATTAAGTCCAGTAGCGTCGCATGGTTCAGCATCCCGCTGATAAGCGTTTCTATCGGATTGACCGGCACAGAAGATTCCCTGCTTCCCGTAGTGGCGGGACTCTTCCAGGCATGGTAGCGACTGAACGGCGATGAAATCGTACCCGCTTTGGCTTCCAATCCATCTGAAATGACGCAAAAGGTGTTGTAATAAAAGAGCGCTGGAATGACCGATTGGTAAGTCTGTATCTGATCGAAGGCGTTCCGGATGGAAGTACGTTCGTTCGCCGGATTTTTCAGTTCCATCACGACGAGCGGGAGTCCGTTCACAAACAGGATAACGTCCGGCCTCTTGATGACGCCCCGGTGACTCGGAGAGGTCGAAACCACTGTAAATTGGTTGACCGTGTGAAAACCGTTGTTTTCCGCATGCTGAAAATCAATCAGCCAAATCCGTTCGCCGCGTTCCTGTCCCTCTTTTTGAATACTGACCTTTACGCCTTCCGTCAGCATGGAATGAAAGGTTTCATTGGCGTCGATGAGCGACGGCGAATAGATCGAGACCACTGCCTTGAATGCCTGCTCGCGCGCATAAGCCGACGCCAGCGGATTTAAGCGCTGAATCGCATTTATCAATACCGATTCCAGAACGACCGAAGTGTAGTCTTTCCTCTTACTGAGTCCGTAACTTGGTGAATTCTCAGAAACCAGGAATGACAGTTCATTCGACTTCTCCGGCAATTCGGGATTCAGCATAGCGCCGGGGATATGGGAAAATCCCTGCCGAGTGAATTGCTCGATGGATAAGGATTCGATGTCGGATTCGGTGAAGGAATTACTCATCAGTTTAATAATTCCTCTTTAACTTCTTCCCGCTTATTCCAAAATATTGGTTTTACGCCGTAATTCTTTAACGCATTAACTACAGTTGAGATAGGGGCATGATCAGAATCATTTAAAAATGCATATGACAGTGAATTTGCCGGGCGAACATCTTTTGTATCAATCCATGAAAAAGCAAATGACTGGACATACTCTCGATTAGGGCGGTTTATGGCCTGAAGAATACGCTCCGGATACTTCCTTGAAGCAGGGATAACAAAATCAAACATGTGATCATAGCCCGATTTTCCTGCAAATTTAACACGCGGGGTATAACGCACTTCGTAGGCATTTAACCATGAAGTAACATCTTCTAAAAAAAGACTTGAAACCATAGGAACTGCCAGATAGAAAAGGTCATTAACTGCCAGCATTGACTGAACCAGATTATGCTTTCTTAAAGCAAAGTTATCCGAAGAGGCATGAATCAGCAACGCGTCATTTTCAATCTTCACTCCGAACCCGTTTAAAGTAAGAGTCAAAAGGTCTTTCCGTTTTTTACTTTCAAGCTCACAGCCGGTTTGCCGCAAATCATCGATTGTGTGTCCGTCATCTGTTAGAATATAACCGCCATTGTCCCGCTTTACATAAAATTGCAAATAATCGTTATGTCTATCGAGATAAGGCGTAGTGATTTCAATCCAATCTTGAACCTGACGTAATGCAGTTTTATCTTTTAACCAGAGCAAATATTTATCAAGTAATTCCTGAATCTCATTAATCATATAAATAGCCCTCGTTCAATATTTGGCGGTTCAACAATATTGCAGTATCTCATAAAGTCCTGCAAAGTCTGCCATAAGTCATGAATATTTTCAAAATCTTGTTTCGAGACAGGGACCGCCCACTTATCCCCAAATCCTTCTCTATAGACGTGCAAGTGAGGAGATAATATCTCATTTCCATCAGGATTCCGATGAGGTTGTCCGCCAAAATCAAGTCGTAACAAAATCACTGTTTGTAAGGCTCTATTCTGATATTTTCCCTTTAATAAATCTATTCTACCTTTGCTAATATCAAGTAAGAAATTGTCCCGTTTATTACGTGATGAAAGTGGAATAATAATTCCTCCACCAAGAGCAGGATACTCATAACACTCCTCGTCAAGCCTGATTTTTTCCATTGAAATAAAAGCGTCTGCTTCAGCCTGAGATATGTTAATTTCCGACATACACCTCTCCATAAAAGGTATTTCTAATTTTCATCTCAATAAATTATCGCTCTACTCTGCCAATAACTTCGGATTACTCGAAAGGATGTCTATCGGAGCATTTAAGTAATCCGCATCATTTGTCAATAAAATGCAATTATTCTCAAGACATGTGCTAATGATAATCTGGTCGTTGAAATCCATTCCTTTTATAAAAAGCGCCGGAATATCTGCATTGGAAAATGACTTACCAACGACGACAAACCGTCGAAGAATTCTATTCTGAACAAGCAGATAAAGTACTTCAGTACTAGAAAAACATTCCGGAGTATTTCTGAATTGTTTGAATCCAAATTGATCTTTTTGAAGAGAATTTTCTTTTAAATATTTTTCGTGCTCCAAGCGCAAAATCCTGTTTATCAATTCCGACAAAACAGTAATGTCCAGACAAAGGTCGATTTTCATATTTAATAAACGTCTAAAGGCGGATGAATACTCGGCAATCCGTGGCCGCATTCCTGTAGGCCAGAAAATGTAAATAAGGACATTAGTGTCAAAGAACACTCTTCTACCGGAAAGAGTAGAAATATCCGTCAGTGAAATCCTTCTGTTCATTGTTACTCCCCTAAAACCTCATTGATGGATTTTTCCATTCTCTGCGGATCTTTAAAATACAACTTTGCGGTCGCAACAACTCTTTTTAAAAGGGCTACATCTTCATCAGAAATCTCTTCTATTGATAGATTCGATTGAATCAAATTTTCTGGGAAATCCCCATACAATTGACCGAAAGCCGTATTCAGAAAGGCGGACGTTACCATTTCAATATTCCTGAAGTCAATAGAAACGACCTTTTTTTCCAATAAGGCTTTTTTGATCAGATCAAACACTTTTTTCCCATCTTCCGAGTCCACACAGAATGTGTTACCTGTTACACCATAGACATTTATTTTAACCTGTTCCATAAAAATATCTCCTTAAAAAATATCTCCGTTTTTCTCATCGGATAGTTTGTAGGAATGAGTATCATCCGTTCTTAATTGAACATTAAGGGCCGAGCCGGGAAATGGTTTTTGAAAGCTCCTCATCTCTTCTCCCTTTCTGCTATACTCATAATAACCATCATCACTGATAATTTGTATTTTCCCCTGGTTTTTTACAATAAATTCCTTAAGTATAGACAGCCCAATTCCGCCAGGTACACCTATCTTTGTTGAATGTTCGTCTTGCGTTGCCCATTTGATAGCCTGTATAGCTGAAAGGTTTTTATTAAAACGACGATTAATAACTTTTTTAAATCCGTCACCAGTATCCGTTAATGTGAATTCGATCTCATTCTTTTTGGGAAAAAATTGACCACAAGTGTAGATATATTTAGTTCCACTGTGATATTTTGCATTGATAAAAATCTCATAAATCGCTTCAGTGATTTTCTTTTTAAGACCTAGTGACATAGCCGGCAATTCCGAACGGGTAAGCAATTCATTTACTATGTACATGTGAAAATACCTTCCATCGGAAGGCTTTAACTTCAGATACTTTATCGTGGTATTATTCGTGTCGGGAAGCCGATTATATCCGTAGTGAGAAAGGAAATCGTTTTTCTTGAGGATTTTAAGAATAGATGAGACAGAAAAATCTTCAATCTTGATAGTATTAAGGTTCGCCTCCAGTAAATCCAAAACTGCGCCCAAAGGAGAACTCATATTCGCACCGAACCAATTCTGAAAGGATAAACCGATGATTCCAAACATATCCTTTTGATAGTTATGGTAAAGATCGATTACTTGGGCAAAACTATCGTAATCCGTCTGGATTCCAGTCAGTTTATAAGTCATTTTTGATTCTCTTTTCTCTGGTAATCCCAGTACCGCCCGGCAATCGGTCAATTTCTGGTATATTAGCATCTGCTCCTCCTTGAACGGAACCGAAAGGGGCAATCCTCACTTCCCCACCCATCAGCTTTGGAAGGAGTGTGTCGCGGATGTGAGAGAGCGTTCGGATTTGGCCCAAGTTAAAGCAGATTTTGTCAAAAAATAGTTGGGCGGCTATTCCGAATATATTTAAGATTGAATCTGGAACAACAGTCATTTCAAAATCTTCTATTCCTGTTGAACTAATATTTGGTTGTGCACTGCCTGTTGCTGAGCTTAGTATATGTTCTTGACCCTCTTCTGAATTGAGTGCGAAGAAACCAAGTAGATTCCCATATTTCCTTATTTCACAAAACATACCAACACGTTGATTGAGCCATATTTCTTTTTCTGTTTTTTCGACAATGCCAATTTTACCAATCTCTGCACCTGTCATTGCTATTAGAATTGATCCAGTTGCAATTTTAAATTTGTGATCGAGCGTTTCAATGATTTTCCTATTTACAAATTGCGTATTAATAATATCAACAAGACCAGCAGAAATATTTGTTATCTTAATAATACCAATTTCCCCTGACTCTTTAAAATCAGAGCTTTTAAAGGCATATCCACCTTGTACTTTTAAATAATCCCCCAGTTTTCCCTTCTTCAACCCCGGATTCGCCTCTTCCACAAACATCTTCCGCCAGAGGGCCTCGGCCATTCCTTCCAGCGTCTTGTTCTGCCGATGCAGAAGGTCGATCTTGTCGTCAAGACTGGAAAGCACGCCGGCGATGGCGCGCTGTTCGGCACGTGAAGGTAGCATTATGTCTATGTCGTATATTTCGTATCTATCAGTCGATGGAATTGCCGATCCACTATCTTTTGCATTTATATCCAACGTAAGAAGAAAATTATACAAGTAAAGTAAGTCAATATTTTCAGTTTTGGGTTTAACGTAAAACGCTGTATCAATAACGTAGAATGGCAACTTTGAATAATGTACGCCGCGATAAGCACCCTTGCGCCCAATTATTATACTCGGAATCGGGCTTAGGAATGAATCAGCATTACCTATCTTCCCATTAGTACCGTAAACTGGATATTTGCCAAATGATTCTCGATAGCCATCCAGAGATTTTCCATATTCAAGAGAAATCAAATTTCCCAGTTTGCATTCCTTCCAACCACTATTCACTGACAACCTCCGCCAGTCTCTCCAGTAGAGTGAACGCGTCTTTATTAAACTTAGAAAAGGCAAACCATTTTTTACCCAGGTCTTTTAACGATGCGCCGAAATGATAAACGGTTTTGCCGTCGATGATTAAAAATCGGTCGTGCGAGTTGTGAAATTCCTTTAAAGTGATTGTCGGGTATTGCGCGTTATACTTTTTTACATCGAGGGCAAGTTGTCTGGAAATAGTGTTCGTGAGAATGGTAATCTGTACATTCTTGTTGGCTTTGGAAAGCAATGTCAAAACCCCGTCATCGATATAGTTATCAATCAAAATAATTGATTTCCGGGCGGTGCGGATCAGATCGGAAACAAATTGATAAGCATCAAAAATCTGTCCGTCGAAGAAGATGCCTTGCTTTGGTTTTATGCTTCGTTCTTCAATCGCGTTGAAAATCTGTACAAATTTATGGTCAGCTTCTGCTTTATACTCTATCTGTTTTCGTTCCACTGCATCCAGACGCTGAAAAACCTGTGCATTAGTAGCAATAAACCGGCGCATAGCTACAAATGCCCGCATAATCTGGATATTGACTTCAATCGCTCTTTCACTGGTAAGTACTGCGGAAATAGTTGCAACACCTTGTTCTGTAAAAACATAAGGTAAATAACCACCCAGAGACTGCTTCGATGGTATCGCATTTTGCGATACCATCAGGTCGACCTCTTCTTCCGTAAGTTGAAACATAAAATCAGCAGGGAAGCGTTTTTTATTTCTTTTGACCTGCTCTCTTAACCTGATAGGTTTTACACCATAGAAAATGGCTAAATCTTTATCCAGCATAATCTGAACGTTGCGTATGGTATAAATACGGCTTTGAATGTCATCCTTCTTAATGATAGCATTTTCAACCATTGAATTTCACTTTCCGCAAATTATCTACAATGAGATCATTGAGCCGCACCTCTTCCTTCATTTGATCTTCCAGTTCTGCTTTCAGTTTGCCGAAGCGTTCCGCGAAATCGAAATCGTCCTCATCTTCCGGTAGTCCGATATAACGCCCCGGCGTCAGGACATAATCCTTCTGCCGGACTTCTTCGAGAGAGACGGACTTGCAGAATCCCGGCACGTCCGCGTAATTCTCCGATTTATTCCGCCACTGATGATAGGTTTCAGAAATTTTGGATATATCCTCATTCGTAAAATCTTTTGTCCGGCGATTAATCAGAAAACCGAGATTGCGGGCGTCGATAAACAGGACTTTGTCGAGTCTGCCTTCTTTTCTGCGGGACAGGAACCAGAGACAGGCAGGTATCTGTGCATTAAGGAAGAGTTTTGCCGGAAGATTGACGATGCAGTCAAGAAGACCGGCTTCGATGATATTTTTACGGATTTCGCCTTCGCCGCTGGTTTTGGAAGTCAGCGATCCTTTTGCCAGCACAAAGCCAGCCATACCGACCGGCGAAGTATGATAGAGGAAGTGTTGAATCCAGGCGTAATTGGCATTTCCGGCTGGCGGTACGCCGTATTTCCAGCGGGCATCATCTCTGAGTAATTGCCCAGACCAATCCGAATCGTTGAAAGGCGGGTTGGCAATGATAAAATCCGCCTTCAGGTCTTTATGCGCGTCGTTAAGGAAAGAACCCTCGTTATTCCATCGGATGTTGGAACTGTCGATGCCGCGGATTGCAAGATTCATTTTGCACAGCTGCCAGGTTGTTCGGTTAGATTCCTGTCCATAGATGCTGATTCGTTCAGACGGATCGAGTTCGAGACCGTTGTTACCGTTCTTCCTGTAATGATCCCGATGAGCATGAATGAACCTTTCACTTTGAACGAACATCCCGCCGGAACCGCAACAGGGATCGAATACGCGACCTTCATAAGGTTGAAGCATTTCCACCAGCAGACAGACAACGCTCCGGGGTGTATAAAACTGTCCGCCTTTTTTGCCTTCCGCAAGCCCAAATTGACCGAGGAAATACTCATAAACCTTTCCCAGCAAGTCCTTACTTCGTGAAAATTCGTCCCGACCCATCGGGATGCCGCCGATCAAATCGATCAATTCGCCGAGAGATTGCCTGTCGAGATTTTGACGGGCATAAACTTTTGGAAGCACGCCTTTCAGCGATGCGTTCCGGCGTTCGATCGCTTCCATGGCTTCATCGACATATCCGCCAATATCAACTTTCTTACCGTTCTCAAGTACGATTTCAGTTTTTTTGGCATTGTCCTGTATGTTTTTCCATCGCGCGATAGGCGGTACAAAGAACACTTTTTCAGCGGTATATTCGTATGTATCTTCAGGATCGGCGCCTTGGAAATCACCTTCGCCCTTGACTAATTTGTTATGAAGAACTTCAAAGACGTCGGATATATATTTGAGAAATATGAGTCCGAGGACGACATGTTTATATTCGGCGGCGTCCATGTTTTTCCGGAGTTTGTCCGCCGCCTGCCAGAGAATAGTTTCGATAGAGTCTTGTTTTTTGCCATTTGCTTGGGTCGTTTTGCCTCTGGTCATTTTTTCTCCCTTAAAACCGATCTTCATTCAAGATAAAAACTTATCGCATTTACTACAATTCTACGAATGAAAATTGAACGTGTCAAGAAAAAGGTTGAGAAATAAGTCTGATTATGTCGATTGGATCTGTCTGCCGTGGCGGATTTCAGGTCACGGGTTTCAGGTTACAGGTTACTGGTTCAAGGTTCAAGACCAGTCCGCCTGAAGCATAGTTACAATTCTCCTTCGGCGAATTCTCCAAGGCGACTCTTCGATCTTCAATCATCCCCCGCCAGAGGCGGGGCTCAATTTGCAATTTGATATTTTGAAATTCTTCCAGCTTTCAACCGACCTTTAGAAAATCTTCCGTCGGAAATGACAGTAGGTTTTTTTACCGGTTTTGGAATAGTAATCCTGATGGTAAAGTTCTGCCGGGTAGAAATCGCCGGCTTTTTCTAAAACCGTCGAGACGCGAAAGCCTTTTTGGCGTAACCGGGCAATAAGGTTCTCCGCAACCTGTTTCTGAGTTTCGTCGGTATAGAAAATATAGGATAAATATTGATCGCCGAGGTCCGGTCCCTGCCCGTCGGTCTGCGAAAAATCGTGGATTTCGAAATAGAGTTTCGTCAGTTCTTCAAAAGACGTTTTAGCCGGATCGAAGATGACTTCGATGGCTTCTTTGTGGCCGGTAGCACCCGAACAAACTTCCTGATAGGTCGGGTTGACTGTCTGACCGCCAGTGTAGCCGACCTGCGTAGAGATCACGCCGGACGCCTGCTTGAAATAATATTCGACGCCCCAGAAACAACCGGCGGCGTAAATGGCACGAGCAGTTTTAGATTCGGAATCAGTCGGAATAAAGTTCATGGAAATGGAATTGACGCATTGCCGGACGCTCCATAGATCGTCGCATTGGAGCCTTTGATGACGTCGATCTGCTGGAGATTGGTCGGATCGATCATTGACAGGTCGAAAAGATTGTTATAACTGCTGTTGATCTTGATACCATCGTACAGGATGAGAATTTCATTTTCGTTCGCTCCGCGCACGGAGATTTGCTTGGTTCCGTTCAGATTTTCATCGATGGAAATGCTCTGATCGGAGTTCAGGACATCCGCCGCGTCGGTGTATCCTCTCGCTTCGAATTTCTCTTCGGTGTAAATGGAGATGATATTCTGAATTTCCTGCTCGTAATGCGCCAACGGTCGTTTGGCTTCGACATGAACTTCGTCAAGCAAGATGTTCTCCGGCACCAGAACGATCTTTTTCTGCTTTTTCAGATGACCGAGAGTAATCCGCTTTTCTTTGTACGCGATATGATTGAAACCTACGAGCATCCGGTCGTTCGGATTGTTCAATTTTAGATTGAAATATCCTGAAGTTTCGGTCGTTGTTCCTATTTCAGTGTCTTTGACAGTAATATTGACATCGGGAACACCTTTTTGAGTCAGCGAATCGGCTACAAATCCCCTGATGACAATCTCCTCGGCTGGCAGAAATGACGGATGTACCAAACAAAGGATCACAACGTATAAGATCGGCGTATTTTTCCTCAAGAAAGCGACGAATTTGTTTATGAACAAAAATACTCTTTTCACTTTGTATTCCGGTTTTTGGAGGAAATGATCATTTTGTTCGTGCCGGTTCATCTTACTGTGACGTTATATTGATGTGTTTTTCTGAGTCGGATATTCGGCTGATTTTTCCCGCCAATATTTACCCTGTTAATTCCTTCTTACGCGTCGATCCGTAATCGATTTCAACTAACCAACAGTAAAATAGTACACATAATCGGATAAAAGCACAAGCGAAATTATGGGTGGTAAGTTGGGAGAATAGGTTGATTAGGTTGGATTAAGTAGAATGGGTTGATTGAGTTGATTAAGTTGATTTGGTTGATTAAGTAGGATTAGGTTGATTAGGCCTGTCCGCCTCTGGCGGATTGATTGAATTTATTTGCCGATAATTGAGTTCATGGGAAAATAGATGATAAACAAAAGGGCTTTAGCCTGAAGTATCGGACTAAAACCCAATTTCGCCGAACACCTGTTGGGCGTTGATGCTTTACCGTTTCA
>JBAZPA010000002.1:0-18234 GCA_041648435.1 archaeon | reverse complement strand
CAATAAGCAGGAAATAGATGTACTAACCGATACATTACTATATGGAATCTGCAAATAATTTTTTTATGATAAAATCGACTATAAAACCAATATGGTTGAAAAATATTGATATTTTGGTCAATATCCTACGCGCATCTCTAAAATCATTTATTATCCTGATCTTTTTCACCGTTTGTGTTATTCTAACTTTAATACTGAGAATTGTAACATTAATTACAGTTAAATGGTTTTATATCAAAATCAACACAAAATATATTATCCGTCCGCTTTCTCGGAGTCTATTATTTATTGCCGGGGTGAAATTAAATAGACCGAAAGACGTTGATATTTTAAATGCCATAATCGTTTCAAATCATTGGGGATATCTTGATTCTCTTGTATTGATGGCTTTATCACCATGTATTGTGATCTCAAATGTAGATGTAAGGCAAATGCCGTTCATTGGCAGAATTATGATGTTAATGGGATTTGTTTTTGTCGATAGGCAAAATAATAGATCAATTCCGATCGTATTGGAAAAAGCAACCAATTTATTGAATCAGACGAATTTAAATGTAGCCTTTTTCCCTGAAGGTGGTACCGGAGACGGATTTGAATTAAAAAAATTTAACTCTTCCTTTTTTGAATTAGCATTCACTACAAAGAAAAATGTAGTTCCGGTTGTTATTCAGATCGAGACAATAAATAAAGAGACACCAAATCAAGACAATATAAATCAGGTCGTGTTTCATAATTCCCGTGGAAATATTATAATTCATTTACTAAGGTTACTACAGTTAAAATCAATAGGAATTAAGTTTACTATTTTACCCCAAATTTCTTACTACGAGATCTATTCAAAATATTTATCACGAAAGAAAATTTGTGAAATAGCAGAAAAAAAATTTAGTGATTTCTTAGATAAAAATAAGAGGTTTTAATATGAATTGCTGTCATTCAAATAATATTTATTTTAGTACAAATATAAATTTTCTCTTTTTCCTGCTTATATATTCTATTTTTACTATAAATGCCTATTCCGAATCTTCAAATCATGCCGGGAAAAACAAATATTCCCAAACGCGTAATGTCAATCTTAGTATTGAACAATTAAGGGATGATAATCTTAAAATAGGTTTGGCTCTTAGCGGAGGCGCTGCCAAGGGACTTGCTCATATTGGTGTTATCAAAGCTCTCGAAGAATCGGGAATAAAAGTCGATTATATCGCAGGAAGCAGTATGGGCGCTCTGGTAGGCGCAGCTTATGCATCTGGCATACCAATTGACACTCTCGAAAAAATCGCCATTAACACAGATTGGATGACAGCTGCCAAATTGTTTATGCCGGGATTCTCGACAGCCGGTTTAGTTGATGGAAAAAGAGTTAAAGAATTTTTATATACATTATATGGCGATAAAAAAATAGAGGATTTGCCAATTCCCTTTGCGGCAACAGCAGCTGATATCTCTACCGGTAAATTATATATTATTAACAAAGGGAGTCTATTAGAAGCAGTCCGGGCAAGCATATCTATTCCAATAGTTTTTACCCCCGTAAAACATAACGATATATTTTTAGTTGACGGCGGGCTGGTAAACCCGGTACCAATCGACGTCGTACGAGAAATGGGGGCGGATTATATTATCGCCGTTCATGTGCTTCACGCCAGACTTCCCGCTGAGAAAGGAGAGTATATCCAAATCGAAAATCCAGATAAGGAAAAAACGTCTATGACCCTAAAAAGTATCAGCGCCCTGATAACAAAACGAATTAAAAATATTGAAAATGGGCAAGAGAAAGAGCCCGATGAAATATCAACAGTACAGAAGGAACAATATAAACGTTTGGGAATGGTAAAAATCTCGGAAAATACACTTTACATAGCGCAAGATGTAATTGCGCAACTTCAGATTGAACTATACAAACCCGATTTAGTCATCGAGCCGGATACACGAAATATCAATTTATATGAGTTTTATCGGGGGAAAGATGCTATTGAAATTGGATATATTGAAGCAAAGAAAGTTTTGATGAGCTTACCCAATTAATTACTCATGTAACATGCAGGCGCCTGCCGAAGCGGAACGAACGATCGTGATCGATGCGGATTGCACGGCCGTTTTCGGCAAGGTTTTGATTCGGAATTGAAGAACAAGAGTGACAATCAAAAGTCTGAATCGCTGATTGAACGGATTACACAGATTTCGCTGATTCCGGATATTGGCGCTGAACCTTGGAACTTGTTCGCCTTGGCGAATCAGCGGTGAGAGAATGAAAAGAAAAACACAGATGACGCTGAACAGAACGCAGATAATCGCAGAAAAAGACAAAGATAGAAGGAAAGAGGGGAAACATAAGATTAAGTCAATATCGAAAGTTAAAAACGAAGAATCGCTAAATGGACGGGTTTTGGTCATTTGAATTTGGAATTTTGGATTTGTTTGAAATTTGGATTTTGGTGCTGAACCTTGGAACTTGTTCGCCTTGGCGAATCAGCGGTGAGAGAATGAAAAGAAAAACACAGATGACGCTGAACGGAACGCAGATAATCGCAGAAAAAGACAAAGATAGAAGGAAAGAGGGGAAACATAAGATTAAGTCAATATCGAAAGTTAAAAACGAAGAATCGCTAAATGGACGGGTTTTGATCATTTGAATTTGGAATTTTGGATTTGTTTGAAATTTGGATTTTGGTGCTTGATCATTTTTTCTAAAGTATCTCAATTTATTCCAGTAGAGCGCGTAAACTTTTCTTATCCCTGTTTTATTTATTTCTCTGTGTGCTGAACCCCGCCATCGGCGGTGGCCGTGGTGAATAAAGAATTTCTTGCCTGTTTCTAAAATAAATTGTACACTTCTACCGTTATTTTAAATAGGGATCGTCCGCGGATAAGCATCACACCGATACTTCATCTCGGAAACAGACGTTATTTGGAAAAGGATCAAGTTGGACTAAACGATTTCAAGAAATGGATTCCGAAGCTTCGGGACAAATGACTCACACGGCGAATTATTATTCAAGGCGCTCTTTTATATCGACAGCATGAGACGTTTCTCCTTCGGGAAAACGCATTAGGTTACTTTTAGAAATGACAGGTAGGAATTTTCGTTGCCTGTTATTTCACAGGTATCGTTAAATATTTCTGAACTGCTCCGTCGTGACATGTGACTGACGGAGCGGAGCCGTGCCTGGAGGAAATCTAAAATTCCAAATTACGAATAACAAACAAACTCCAATTACCGAATGCTCAAAATCCAAACAAGAGATCGTGACATTGCCGGGTTTGGATCATTTGAACTTGATATTTTGAATTTGTTTGGAATTTGGATTCTGGTGCTTCGTTATTTTTTTCTAAAGTGTCTTAATTTCTTTCAATAGAGTGTATTAACACTTCTTATATCCATTTTTTTTCTGCGATCTCTGCGGTGAAATATTTGTTGACTAATTCTAAAATAAATTGTACACTTATTTTGTTATTTTAAATAGGGATCATCCGCGGATAAACATTACACCGATACTTTATCCCGGAAACAAGCGTTATTTGGAAAAGGATTGATTTCAATAGATGGATCCCGAAGCTTCGGGACAAATGACTGATACGGCGAATTAATATTCAAAGCGCTCTTTTATATCGACAGCATGAGACGTTTTTCCTTTGGGAAAATGCATTAGGTTACTTTTAGAAATTACAAGCAGGAGTTTCGTTGCTTATTATTTCACAGGTATCGTTAAATATCTCTGAACTGCTCCGTCGTGATATGTGACTGACGGAGCGGAGCCGTGCCTGGAGGAAAAAGTTTTTCAACATCTGAAAAGTGATAACGACTGGCAGAAATGAGATTTTAAGAAATACAAGAAGTGGAAAAAATACAGTCTGATCAAAATATTGATTTTATCTTGATGAGGCAAATACCACAGTTGCAATTAGGAATGAATTTTATTAAAACAAGCCGAAGGTCGTATTCCCCTTTACGATATTTGGGTAAGTGTTTTTATCCGATAAAATCACTGATCTTCATCCTATTTACATGTGAAATATTATTCACACAAGTCGTTGAGAATAACAAAAACATAGCCGTTCTGAACTTCACTTCCCGTGGTACAACCGATATTGAGGCGCAAGTAGTATCCGATCGGATTCGTATTAATTTAAAACAGTCCGGAAAATTGATTATTGTCGAGCGGGAATTGGTTGATAAAGTACTCAGTGAACAAAAATTCCAGCAAAGCGGTTGTGTTGAATCAGCATGTATGGTCGAAGTTGGAAAAATGCTCGCAGTAAAGCAAATAGTTGGAGGGAGTCTCTCTAAGATGGGTAATCGATATACCATCGAGGCGAAATTAGTCGATGTTTCAACGGGAGTGATTATTGAAAATGTGACTGAGGATTTTTCAGGACCTTTTGAGCAACTTTTATCTCAAAAAGTACCAACTATCTCCCAGCGATTGTTGTTGTCAAAAAATACACAGCCGGTAAAGAAACGTGATAATATGGCACTTCTCGAATTTAAAGCCCGCGGTTTGAATGAAACCGAAGTCGCCATAATATCGGACCGTATTAGAATTGAATTAAAAAACACCGGCGCTTTTAATGTACTCGAACGCGAAATGATGAAAAGAATACTGGAGGAGCAAGCATTCCAGCAAAGCGGTTGCACAGAGTCAGAGTGTCTTGTAGAAGCCGGACAATTGCTCGCAGTTGATAAGATGGTTGGCGGAAGTATCTCTAAAGTGGGCAATTTGTTCGTCATTGAAGCCCGTATTGTGGATATCGAGACAGGCGTTATCGAACACAATGTTGCGGAAGATTTCAGTGGGCCAATCGAACTGTTACTGGTCAATGTTACTAAGAAGGTCGCTCGAAGATTAGCCGGATTGGAAGTAGGTGGTGAATCAACTGCTCCGGTATTTACAGGCGTTGCCGATTTGATCGTCGAATCAACTCCTCCGGGTGGAGTTATTTACTTTGATAATGCTCCATTACAAAATACGACCCCATATAATGTAAAAAACGTGCCAGCAGGGAAGCACACTGTAAGAGTAGAAAAAGACGAATTAGTCGCTGAAAAGGAAATCGACCTTATCCAGGGACGCCTAAATAGAGTAACATTGTTCCTGAAAGAAAAAACATATACTCTTCTTATTTACTCTACTCCGTCATTAGCGGAGATTAAAGTAGGAAATCAAGTTATTGGACAGACACCTATTGAATATCGTTTTAAAAAGAGTTCAATCCCGATTCAGATCGTAATTAATAAATTTGGTTATCTACCCTATCATCGTACCATCGATCTCCCCTTGCAAGTCTCAAACCGGTTAGATGTATCACTTGAACAGGGTGGTCAAATTAATATCAACAGTAACATAGAAGAAGCAGATGTATTTTTAAACGATAGGTGCATCGGAACAACACCATTTACATCCGCTCTTTTAAAACTAGGCGAGTACAAAGTTGTCGTCAAGAAAGAATATTATCAACCTATAGAAAAGAAAGTGACCTTGACAAAAGATATACTTGCGGTAAAGATTGAAGCCGATTTACATCAGCTTATTGGTTCGCTTAACATCCTAAGCAATCCAGGTAATCCTCGAATAACGATTGATAATCTGGATTTTTCAAATAAACGAGAAATACAAATACCCTACGGAAATCACCTCGTGCAAATTACGCATCCGGGGTATTATCCTTACAGAGAAGAATTATTGATAAACACTTCAATTCCCATTAGTAAAGAAATATATCTGGAACCGAAATCTAGAACAGGTGCTATAGTTCTCTCGACAGCAATTCCCGGTACCGGACAGATATATTATGGCTCTTTGAAGAAAGGCATGTTATTTACGGCTACAGCATGTGGATTAGTGTACCTGATTAAAGAGAACAACAAATCCTTTATTAAACAATGGGCTCGCTATGAAAATGACCAGATTGCTTATTTAAACGCTATCAGTCTGAATGAAATTGAACGTACCAAGAAAGCCATGAATAGTAGTTATGATCAGGCGATTAAATATAAGCGTACCACCCAGATAGGTTTTGGAATAGCGACAGTATTCTGGATCTATAATGTCTATGATATTTATCGGCTATTTAAACCGATTCCAGGTGGAAATGGGGCTATAAGTATCTCTCCCTCTCATAACCTTATTGAATTTTCAATGTGGATTAAATGAAGAAACCAAAAAGAATATTTGGAATGTTCTCAAACCCTTGCCGGCATTCGTTGATAATCATAATCAATATTTCCTTGTTGTTCTTCATCTTTTCCTGTGGTTTGTTTGAAGAGCCATCAAAACCGCCTACTGATAATCCCTACGATCCGGATAATCCAGATTATGTTCCACCGACCACTGAAATTTATAGCGGGCCGGGTGATGGTGATACTGTTAAAGTAGATGCTGTCACGTTTAAATGGCGTGGAAATCAACCAGAATGTACTTTTTCTATTTCAATTGATGATGAGACTTGGTCGGATTGGATTCAGGATACAATCAAAACCATGACATACCTCGATGAGGATCAACATAGTTTTAGCATCATAGCTAAGTACCCGACTGATGAAACAGAAGAATCTCCGACCACTATTTCCTTCTGTGTCGATGCTGTCAAGGGCCCAGCACTGCGTTTTTATAAAAAGAGAGTTGAAACGACTGCAGGCAATTCCTTTGAATTGGAAATATGGGCGGAAGAAGTGACAGACCTGGCTATGGCGTCGCTGATTGTATCGTTTGATCCCGTTTATGTCCAGATTCAGAATTTTTCGATTTATAAAGATGCCAGCGCCTTTCTTTGCAAAAATGGCGGAAATGTTATTGACGCCTCATCTTATAGCAACACCGAAGGGAAAGTGACAGCTTATATCGCCAGAACGACCACTAATAACTCCGGCGTCACAGGTAGTGGCGCACTTTTGAAACTTAGATTTAATGCTATAAAAAAAGGCAGTACTACTATTCAATTTGATCCAAATTGCGCCTTCAGAAAAGCGGATAATAGCCCGATCGGGATTATGCAAAAAGTGTTATCCCTGATAGTTATCAAATGATGTTAAGTACATAGTTATAATGAAAATCAAATGAAAAAGATCAGCCCATTTAAAATCTATACATTTGCATTGAAAAGGATAGTCAGTATGTTATTCTTTGTAGAGATTGGATTCGGAGCAATCAATGAACAAATAATATCTGTAAGTCCTTTACAAAATGCGCTGGATGTCTACAAAAATGCAGATATAACTGTCGCATTTAGTGTTGATATCAACCCCGCTACAATTAACCCTAATACTTATATTATTTATGCTTCCCAGACAGGACTGCATACTGGAACATATACATATAATAGTGGAACAAAAACTATTTTGTTTGATCCCGATTTCGATTTTGCTTCTGGTGAAATTGTAACAGTTACTCTAACTAAAGGAATACACACTGCGTTAGGTAGTTCAATTTCGAATCCGTTTATCTGGAACTATACTATCCAAACCGTTGGCGGAACCGGTATTTTCGCATTCACTGAGGATTTTGGTGTAGGGAGCAGTCCCCGAGCCGATATAGCTGGAGATTTAGATGGCGACAAAGATTTAGATATTGTAACTGCTAATTGGGGATCAACGATGTCCATTTTGGTAAATAGAAGTAATGGAACTTTTTTACCCAAGATGGATTATTCAACAGGAAACAGTTCACACGGGATTATTAACGCTGATTTTGATCTGGACGGAGATATTGATCTCGCCATAGTTAATCATGGGGGAGCAACGGTTTCTATTTTTAAGAACTACGGCGATGGTACATTCACAAATAGAGCCGATTATTCGACAGGAAGTTATCCTGGATATATGTCTGGTGCCGATTTCAATGCAGATGGTTATGTCGATTTAGTTGTGGGAAATGTTTATGGTTCTACAATTTCCATTTTCCTTAATAACGGTGATGGAACTTTTGCGTCAATGGTAGATTATTCAGCAGGGAGCTCCCCACACTATTCCTTTTGTGCTGATTTTGATTCAGATGGGGATATTGACATTGCAATCGCAATTAGAGGTTCCAATACTGTTTCTATCATCAAGAATAATGGTGATGGAACTTTTGCAACAGGAACGGATTATTCGACTAGAAGCGACCCATGTTTCCCTCTTGGCGCTGACTTTGATTCTGATGGTGATGTTGATATAGCAGTACCAACTGGTACTGATAATGTCTCTATATTGATTAATAATGGTGATGGTACTTTTGAGCCAAGAATTGACTACCACAGTAGAGGTGGTGGCGGGTCTCAATATAGTTGTTCTGATTTTGATTCGGATGGTGATATTGATTTTACAGTTGTGGTTCCTGATTCAATATATATTATACACAATGATGGCTATGGTCATTTCGGATCATTAGAAGGCAGTTACACAGGTATTCCTTCTGGTTACGCTGTTTCTGCAGATTTAGATGGCGATAACGATATGGATCTTGCAGTAACTCTATTTGATTCTAATAAAGTTTCGATTCTATTAGGCCGTAATAGAGAATCGGAGATTCATCTTTCGTCGACTTTACTCAATTTTGGTATAGTAAATATTGGGCTACCAGATACACTGCAATTCATCATTTATAACAATAGTATTGAAAACACTCTAAATATTTCAAATATAACCTCCTCCAATCCGGATTTTGAGCCAAGCACGTTCTCCAGTACGATTTTACCAGGTGACAGAGTAATAATATCAGTTTCCTTTACACCTACGGGATACGGTAATTATCATGATAGTTTGACTATTACATCTAACGATCCTGATAATCCAACGGTCTATGTAAAACTTACTGGATTGTGTGGTAACTATGTTTCTGGTGTAATTACTGATAATACAACATGGACAAAAGCGAACAGTCCATACATCATGAACGGCGATTTTGGTATTGATACGGATATAACATTAACTATAGAAGCCGGGGTTGAGATCAGATTTGACGGATTATACAACTTTAACATTTATGGTAATCTGATAGTCGAGGGTACAAGTAGCGACACCGTTCTTATCGCTTCAGTTGCGGACTTATCACCGGGACTCTGGTCTAAACTCAACTTTGCCCAGAATAGTACAGGAGAACTTCATTATCTTAAGTTACAGGGTTCACAAGAGGGAATATACGCCGGTAGCGCTTCGGCGCTATCGATTGATAATTCACTTATAGAACAAAACAGTAGTTACGGAATATACCTAAGTTCGACAAACGCGACGATAACGAATACGATTGTAAGAAGTAGCGGAACCGGAATATCTGCTTCTTCGTGTTCGCCAAAGATAACTAATTGCACGTTGACGAACAATTCGACTGGATTTTCGGGTTCAGCCTCGTCTCCCGAGATTGATTTCTGCACTATCTCAAACAATACGGGTTCCGGCATATATTTTACTTCCAGCACATCTTCGCCGATTATTACTAATTCTGTAATCTCAGATAACAACGGTTATGGCATACAATATTCCTACGGATACGGGGTACTAAAAGTGGATGGCAACCAGATCACCGGTAATGACAACTGGGGTTTATTTATAGGCGGCGCTTCCTCTGGCACTGAGGTGAAGAATAATGACATCACCAATAATGTAGGTGGTATTTATTCAAATTTCGATGATGGAACTATCCATACAACAATAGAAAACAATACAATTTCAGGCAATTCAGGAGATGGCGTTTATGCGACAAATTCTTCAGGAACTATCCGAAATAACACCATAGAGAACAATACCGGTGATGGTATTGAGACCACCCACTGGGAACTCGGCTCCACTGGAAACATAACAATTGATCAGAATAATATATCTGGGAATAATGAGGATGGCATCAAGACCTCAACCAATCCGACCATTACTTACAATGAGATCATAGGTAATAGTAGCGATGGGATAGAAACTTCCGGGTTGCCGATCGTGAACTACAATAACTTTTCTGGTAATGCCAGTTACCATATTCGTGTGACAGCACAGCCAACCGGAACAATCAATGCCGAGAACAACTACTGGGGAACGACCATTGAGAATGATATCAAAGCCAAAATCTGGGATTTTTATGATACAGGAGGCGGTGTGGCTAAGGTGGATTACACACCGTTCTATACTAAACAAATAGATCTCTTACCGGTTGAAGGCTTTAGGGCACAGACTTTATCCGGAGGGCAAGTAAAACTAAGTTGGAGTGCTCATCCCTTTGCACGGCAATATCATTTATATCATGATAACCAGACGAGTGTTATAGATACCTCCTTTGCATGGGTAACGTTGGACTCGACAAGGTTAGAGTATGTATGTACACTATCAGATGGAGAATACATATTTGGCATTAAGGCGGAAGCGGGTGATGGCAGGATAAGTACACTCGTAACCTGCCAATCTCTGGTAGATGGAACACCACCGATAATGCTATCCGCGACTGGAATAAGCGGAGATACAACTATAACAGTGACTTTCTCTGAAAATGTAGATCCTATCTCTGTAGAACCTATTACTAATTGGACTCTTAGTCAAGGATTAGAAACTGATAGCGTAGTAGCTATAATAGGTAATTATTGGACTACCAAGACATCTATGCCAACCGCAAGGGCAAGTTTATCTTGTGCTTCTGTAAATGATAAGATATATGCTATAGGTGGTGGGAACAATGGTAATCTATCCACCGTCGAGGAATACGATCCGGTGTTTGATCAATGGACTACAAAGGCATCTATGCCAACTGCAAGAAGGCATTTATCTAGTGCGGTCGTGGATGGCAAGATATACGTCATTGGAGGGCTTGCCGATAGTCATCTCTCTACAGTCGAGGAGTATGATCCCCTCACAAATGCTTGGCACACAAAGAAGCCTATGCTAACCCCGAGACGTGAACTAGCCTGTGCGGTAGTAAACAGAAAAATCTATGCTATTGGTGGATACATTGGATACCCAATTGGCATTGTAGAGATGTATGATCCAGCAATAGATGAGTGGATAACAAAGAGCTCTATGCCGACGCCAAGAGCATCCTTAGCATGTGCTGTGGTAAATGGGAAAATATATGCAATCGGTGGCGGTGATGTATCTCAGAATTCAACGGTTGAGGAGTATGATCCGGTAACCAATCAGTGGACTACCAGGGCACCAATGCCAACGCCAAGGAAGTTCTTTGATTGTGCATCAATTAATGGGAAAATTTATGCAATTGGCGGCTATAATGATGAAGAAATGAATATTGCCAAAGTTGAGGAATACAATCCTGTAACAGATACTTGGAGCACTAAAACTAATATGCCTACTGGGAGAAATGGATTAGCAATTGCTGCAGTTTATGGTAGACTTTATGCTATAGGTGGATCTCGTAGTGATGGTGCTTTATCAACTGTCGAAGAATACGTAATCTTTGATAAAAATGTTCAATTGTATTTGACTAATAATTTACCTTCACCTGAAACGCTGGTCGACGTAACCAGTGAAAATATCCAAGATATTTACGGGAATCAATCAGGCGAGCAATCTTGTTCCTTTCATCCGGATGATAACAATGCCAATCCAGTCGCAAATTTAACTGATATTACCAGCGAGCAGAGTGGCAATATTACTATTGGCTATTCTGTAACCGATGTAGAAAACGACATTGTTCAGTTAACATCAGAATATTCTATTGACAATGGACTGACCTGGTTCCAAGCGACAGTCAGTGGAAAGACATTGGGACTACAATCGAGCGAATATACCAACGGGACATTAATCTGGCATTCCGGCACTGATATTACGGATTGTGATTTTTCTCAAGTGAAATTCAGGATAACTCCGAGGGATGCAGACCCGTATAATTCTGGAACACCGGACGAAACTAATCCCTTTAGGGTTGATAATTATCACAATCAGTCCATTTCCATCGCTCTAACCGACAGCGCACGCGAATACAATAATTCAGTTAGGATTAGCTATTCGATAATCGATTCGACTGGTGATATTATTAATATCAAGTGCTATTACAAGATTGATCAAGTCTTATATCCGGCCTCAATAACCGGTGTGATAAATAATATTACATCGGAAAAATATCGAGGTGAACTTATATGGGATTCAGAAGAAGATCTGGGTGAAAGAGATATTGAAAAATTACGGCTAATCCTTGTCCCTGGTGATGAATGGGCAGATGGATATTCTGATTCGACTGCTTTTTTCCATTTGGATAATAATTCTCCACCGATCGTAACGATTCGGGATTTAACTGGTGAAAAAAGCGGTGATATAAGGATTAATTACACTCTGGTTGATGCTGAATATGATACACTGGGAATCACGGTGTTTTATACAATTGACCAAGGTATAAATTGGACAAGAGCAACAGTCATTGGGGACACATCGGGTATTGATAAAGAAAAATATCAAGGTGAGGTTATCTGGGACAGCGATCTGGATTTGCCGAACAGGGATATCTCGTTAGTAAAAATGAGGATTTTACCTCATGATAATGATTTAGGAATAGGCGATACAACGACTGATTTTCATCTGGACAATAATGTTTCGCCTTTGGTTAACCTGACGGATAAGCCGGGAATCAATACCGGTGATATAGGGATTAATTATCAATTGAGTGACTCGGAGAGCGATACGCTCGATGTTCGGGCTGAGTATTTTGATGAGACGAGCGGTCTTTTTAAAGATGCCCATGTCATAGGTTTGACAAGCGGGATTGATTCAAGCCATTATAAAGGGGTTCTGACCTGGCAATCGCTGACGGATGTTCCGAACGTTTGCGATACAATGCGGTTTAAGATTACTCCGGAGGATAATGATGTTGGGAAAGCCGATACGATAGCGATTTTTGTAGATAACCGGGTTCCATCCATCGCGTTGAGTGATATTAGTGGTGAGCAGAGCGGGGATATACCGATTCATTATACGCTCAGCAATGATTCGCTGAGTGTAGTCTCCCTGCATTGCGAGTATTCTCCAAACAGTGGAGCAAATTGGTTGCGAGCGACGGTTACTGGGGACACAGTGGGTATAGTTTATTCAAGATATGCGGGTAGTTTGGTCTGGAAGTCGGGGATTGATTTGGCCGGGAAGGACCTGCTGAAGGTCAGGTTTAGGATCACGCCGAAGGATATTCATGAGGGTATATCGGATGAGACGGCTGATTTTCATCTGGACAATAACCTTTTACCAACCATTGTGATTCAAGAATTACAGGGCGAAAAGAAAAATGATGTTAGCATTCAATATCAATTAAACGATACTGAACATGATTCGCTCAAAATCAGATGTCAATACTATGACAGTTTATCAAGGATTTGGATCGACGCTTCCATTTCCGGTGACAGAATAGGAATTGTCGAATATTCCAATAATTTGATTTGGTACACTTTGTTAGATTTGCCCAGCGCGGCTCAAAACGTTTTATTCAGAATAATCCCAAGTGATAAAGATGAAGGAGTAAGCGATACTATCAATATTACTCTCGATAATTTGGGGGTTCCATCGATCCAAATTACAGCAAATTTGACCAGTGAACAGACGGGAGAGGTTGTTCTTTCCTACCTTCTGAATGATGATGAGCACGATACATTGAGTATAATTACGGAATATTCTCCAAACAGTGGAGCGAGTTGGTTGCGGGCGACGGTCGTTGGGGACACAGCCGGTATAGATTATTCAGGATATGTGGATAGTCTGGTATGGAAGTCGGGGAGCGATCTGGCAGGCAAAGACCTGCTGAAGGTCAGGTTTAGGATCACGCCGAAGGATGTACATGTAGGTATTTCGGATGAGACGGTTGATTTTCATCTGGATAATAACGTTCCGCCTTTGGTTAACCTGACAGATAAACCGGGAATCAATACCGGAGATATTTTCATTAATTATCAATTGAGTGACTCGGAAAGCGACACGCTCGATGTTCGGGCTGAGTATTTTGATGATACGAACGGTCTATTTAAGGCTGCTCATGTCATCGGTTTGACCAGCGGGATAGATTCAAGTCGATATAAAGGGGTTCTGACCTGGCAGTCTATTGCAGATGTTCCGAATGTTTGTGATACGATTCGTTTAAAGATTACGCCAGAGGATAATGATGTTGGAAAAGCCGATACGATAGTGATCTTTGTAGATAACCGGGTTCCATCCATCGTCTTGAGTGATCTTAGTGGAGAGCAGAGCGGGGATATACCGATTCATTATACACTCAGCAATGATTCCCTGAGTTTAGTTTCCCTGCATTGCGAATATTCTCCAAACGGTGGAGCGAGTTGGTTGCGGGCGACGGTCATTGGGGACACAGCCGCTATAGATTATTCAGGATATGTGGATAGTCTGGTATGGAAGTCGGGGAGCGATCTGGCAGGCAAAGACCTGCTGAAGGTCAGGTTTAGGATCACGCCGAAGGATGTACATGTAGGTATTTCGGATGAGACGGTTGATTTTCATCTGGATAATAACGTTCCGCCTTTGGTTAACCTGACAGATAAACCGGGAATCAATACCGGAGATATTTTCATTAATTATCAATTGAGTGACTCGGAAAGCGACACGCTCGATGTTCGGGCTGAGTATTTTGATGATACGAACGGTCTATTTAAGGCTGCTCATGTCATCGGTTTGACCAGCGGGATAGATTCAAGCCGATATAAAGGGGTTCTGACCTGGCAGTCTATTGCAGATGTTCCGAATGTTTGTGATACGATTCGTTTAAAGATTACGCCAGAGGATAATGATGTTGGAAAAGGCGATACAATTCAGATATTTGTAGATAACCGGGTTCCATCCATCCTGCTGAGTGATCTCAGCGGTGAGCAGAGTGGTGATATACCGATTCATTATACGCTCAGCAATGATTCGCTGAGTGAAGTTTCCCTGCATTGCGAATATTCGATAGACGAAGGTGTGCATTATAATAAAGCCACAGTGCAGGGAGATACAAGCGGGATTGAGTATTCAAGTTATCATGGTAGTATTACTTGGCGGTCGATGACTGACCTTCAGGGGATTGATTTGATGGGAATAAGATTCCGGATCACACCCTATGATATTAATACCGGTATATCTGGTCAAACGAACGTTTTTCACCTGGATAACAACGATATCCCGAGGATTACAGTGGCCGCTACTCCCGGAATAAATACCGGAAATATTTCAGTTAGTTACATTCTGAGTGATACAGAAAGAGATACTCTTGATATAGCGGTTGAATATTTTGATAAAGAAATGGATATATTCAAACCGGCTACAATCACCGGTAAAGTTGCTGAATTACAAAGTAGTGGTTACTCTGGAGTAGTAATCTGGCAATCTGCGCTGGATGTTTCAGAGATTTGTGATACTATACCACTACGGATTATACCGCGAGATAATGATGCTGGAACAGCTGATACGATCTCCATCTTTGTAGATAATGTTGTGCCGTCAATCTCTTTATTGGATATAAATGGAGAACAGGCGGGTAATGTTGTTGTTCATTACATAGTAAAAAATGATTCCTTAAGCAGTGTTTCGTTACATAGCGAATATTCAATAGACAATGGGATAACCTGGTCGTTAGCAACAGTTCAAGGTGATTCAACAGATATCAGATTTGATAATTACTCTGGAAATGTAATTTGGCAATCAATAGTAGATCTGGATGGAAAAGATTTATTCAATACTGTATTTAGAATAACTCCGTCTGATATAAATGTCGGCAAGATGGATTCCACGAACCAATTTCACCTTGACAATAATAGTGTACCAGTCATTGGTACCGTTTTTACTCCAATGACTGAACAGACAGGAAATGTCGAGATTAAATTCATTGTAAAGGATAGCGAAAATGATACTCTGAATTATTATGTTACGTATTCGACAGATTCTGGAGAAAATTGGAAACAACCCTCACTTAATTTTATTTACAATAACAAACCACCAGAAAAAGATACATTATCCTTAATATGGTCATCGAATAATGATATTCCCAACCTTGATCTAAAGACTATCAAACTCAAAGTCATTCCGATGGATAATGATACAGGGATTTTCGAGCAAACCGGAGTGTTTCACGTAGATAATGAAACTGGTCCAATAATTACCAGTAATTACCCGAAAGACGTCGGGTTATGGCAAGACACAGTCATAATCGATTTTGATAGAAGCATCGATACTCTTTTATTAGCGGGAAATCTGCTAATTACCGGAACAAAATCAGGTGTCATTTCCGGGAAGAATCTATTTTTTAACAATTCAAAGTCTGTGTTTTTTGTCCCTGAACATCCTTTTATGGCAAAGGAAACATTAAGTGTTAAACTAAATGCCGGGATTCTTGATAGCCTGGGTAAAGGGTTGGACGGTGATCGCGACGGTGATCCCGAAGGTTCACCAACTGATGATTACAGTTGGTTTTTCGTGACCCCATATATTGGAGATTATGACAATAGCGGGCAGGTTGATATTCAGGACCTAATACTATTTTCGGAAGCTTGGCAAAAATCTCCGCAGGATCTGAGTAAAGAGATTGGCCCTGCCCAAGGAACTATACCTTTCTTGAGTTTATTACCTGATAGTGCTATCGATTTTGAAGATTTTGTTATTCTTGCCCGAATGTGGAACTGGTCGCTCAGTAGTTTAGGAAAAATCACCGAAATGTTTGAAGGAAATTTACAAAATAATGCATCTACAACGAATAAATTGGGCAAATTGAATAAAAAACAGACTGTAATTGATGATACTGAACCAAGAGAAACACATCTATTATCTGATAAATACAAAAACATAAATAAGGCTAAGGTAAACATCGTTAGTCTGAATCCTCAAATCAACAGTGATCCTTGGTGCAACCAATCTGGCGGATATTTCAACATTAACATAGACGCTAACACTATCTCTAATCTGAAAGGTGCAGAACTAATTATTAATTACGATCAAGAACTGCTATCATTCGAGGGCTTACAATCGAGTAACAATCCACATCTTAGTAAGAATTCATCAAACTTTTTAAAGAAAGAGTCGTCTTTGGAAGAATTCCTGAAATCCACACTTGATATGAGTGAAAATAATCTGGTACTAAAGAATTCTACTGAGGGAATTCTCATATTGAATATTGTTACATTATCAGAAACGGAGTCTATCGTAAATGAAAATTCAAATATCGTGACATTGAGGTTCAGAGTATTAAAGACGGGTATTTCAGATATAAAGTACTATTACTCCGTTTATTCTGAGCACGCGGTCCTATTCGATAAAAATTACTCTGAAGTGCAAATTGATTCAAAATTATTAATACCAGATAAATTTAAACTGTACCAAAATTTTCCAAATCCATTTAATTCTACTACTACCATTAAGTACCAGATTCCTGTCAGTACCAATGTGAAGATCAATATTTATAATTTGCGAGGGGAGTTGGTCAGTACCTTAATAAATGATAGAAAAGAACCCGGATATTATTCAACCGACTGGATGTGTAAAAATCGATCTGGTGAAAACGTTTCGAGTGGCATGTATATCTATCAGATCATTGCTAATGACAACAAGAAACAATTCATTCAAAATAAGAAAATGATTTTGCTGAAATAGGTTTAATAGTCGTGAAAATTGAGTTTTCCATAAAAATTGGAAAGGATGCATAAGTGGAAAATAGGTAACTTGACAGCAGAAAGAGAAGCAGATTAATAGATTACAATCCGAATAAAAATCTCTTGAGCGTTATTTGGAAAAGGATTGATTTCAATAGATGAATCCCGAAGCTTCGGGACAAATAACTGAAAACGGCGAATTATTATTCAAGGCGCTCTTTTATATCGACAGCATGAGACGTTTCTCCTTCGGGAAAACGCGTTAGGTTACTTTTAGAAATGACAGGTAGGAATTTCGTTGCCTGTTATTTCACAGGTATCGTTAAATATTTCTTGACTGCTCCGTCGTGACATGTGACTGACGGGGCGGAGCCGTGCCTGGAGGAAGAGTATTAGCCGCAGATTAGCGCGGATTGACACAGATAGAAATGATCCAATCTTTTTTATTGTGTTGGTCGATTTTTCGGTTAGTGTACGGTATATCTTCAATGTTTATTTTAGAAGATCAGAACTTTTTCGGATTTTGAATTTGTTTGGAATTTGTTATTTGATGCTTGGTTCTTTTGGACAGGCAGAGTGCTTGGTAATTGTGGAAATTCCGACACCATTCGGACACCGATTCCGATTTGATTCGGACAGTGATTCCAGAGGCATTCGGACACCGATTCCGGAAAACATTCGGACACTTTAGCACACTCAATCGGAATCTTTTTTCAA
>JBAZPA010000001.1:0-22934 GCA_041648435.1 archaeon | reverse complement strand
CAGGTAAGATTTCCGGTCGGGTCACCGATGCGCAATCCGGCCAACCGTTGGGTGGCGTGAACGTGATTCTGGAAGGCACCAGTTTAGGCGCCGCTTCCGATATGAGGGGGAATTTTGTGATTTTGAATATTTCTCCGGCAACCTACAATATAAAAGCGACCATGATTGGATATGCCCCCTTAACGGTACGGGATGTTCGGGTTGAAATCGACCTGACAACGACGGTCAATTTCGAAATGAGAACCGAAATACTTCAGGGAGAGGTCGTAGAGGTCATCGCGGAAAAAAAGGTCATCCGAAAAGATGTCGCTTCCAGTCAACAGAGTATTACTGCACAGGAAATTGAAGCACTACCCGTCGCCAGTATTACCGATGTATTGGGTTTACGATCTGGGATTACCTCAAGTCTGGAAATCCGTGGCGGTGGCGCCAGTGAAACGTTGTTTATGGTCGATGGAATCGTATTAAGAGATCAGCGGAATAATGCTCCGATGACCAATCTGCCACTCAGTGCCATGCAGGAGGTTTCGGTATATTCCGGTGGTTTTAACGCCGAATACAGTAATGTCCGCTCGGGAGTTGTGAATGTCGTGACGAAGGAAGGCAGTCCCAAGTTTTATGATGGATCAATAACAATAAAAATAAGTCCGGTAGCACAGAAACACTTCGGCATTTCACCGTTTGATCAGAATTCTTATTGGTTGCGGCCATATCTGGACGATGCTGTTTGCTGGGAAGGGACGAGTAATGGAGCCTGGGATGCCTACACCGCCCGGCAATATCCGGGTTTCGATGGTTGGAACGCCATTTCTCAACAGACCTTGAGTGATGATGATCCGAGTAATGATCTGACACCCTATGCGGCTCAACGAATTTTTAAATGGCAACATCGTAAAAAAGGTTATGTCTCAAAACCAGATTATAATATCGATTTGGGTTTTGGCGGACCTGTCCCGGTGATTAGTTCTAACCTTGGC
Source organism: archaeon (assembly GCA_041648435.1). Lineage (GTDB taxonomy): Archaea > Iainarchaeota > Iainarchaeia > Iainarchaeales > JBAZPA01 > JBAZPA01. Next base: position 21,957 of record JBAZPA010000001.1, on the reverse strand, counting down.
AATCTGCGTTTTTTCCTGTCTCACCGAAACGTCAGTGACCAGTACATGATGCAGTTGGCCACTGATGCTATGCACGATCAAAATACGATGCTTAAGTTGACATCCGACCTGACACCTTCTATGAAGTTGTCAATGATTGCCATGTATGGTGAATTGGATGCAACTACCCAATCGCGTTCGGGTGGTACCGACCTCATGAGCACTGTCTGGGATATCGCCGCTGAATTGAATCAGATCGGATTCACTGCGCCCTGGCGGATTTATTCCAATACATACTGGTGTCCGACCAAACAGTATTACAGTACGCTGTCCGCAAAGATTGTGAAAATTGTCGATCCGGGAACATTCTGGGAAGCCCAAGTCAAGCGTTCTTACAAAAAATATCATACTGTACCTGGCCTGGTTCGTGACACTTCCAAAGTGTACGAAATCTTCCCTGGATACTACGTCGATGAAGCTCCGATCGGTTTTGAAAAAACTCCGGTTTTTGCCATCGGCGATCAATTCGGGATGGGGGGGGCAGTCAGCACCTCGCGGGACAGTTCCCGATTCACTTCGTATAGCGCCCGCTTCGACTATACCAGCCAGATTGATTTCCGAAATCAGGTCAAGGCAGGACTGGAATTCAACATCGATCAATATGACATGCATTTCGGCCTGTTCAACGCCTTTTTGCCGGAAGGAAATACTCATACCAAGTTTCAACGATCTCCAATCCGGATCGTCGGTTATTTGCAGGATAAACTCGAGTACGAAGGTTTCATTACGACCCTTGGTATCGTTAATGAATTATTAATTTCTAATGGTAAATGGTACGATTTTACCGACTATGATAAGGAATTTTTATCGGATAAATTCAATCCGGCGGTTGATGATACTTTCAAGACTAAAACGGTCAAACCTAAATTTTATATCAGCCCGCGCCTGAATGTGTCCCATCCCATTACAGTCAATTCCAAATTATATTTTAACTATAGCCATAATCGTGAAATGCCGACGGCTGAATCGATGTACCGGGTTCAGAGATCGCCGCTGAATCAGTTACAATATATTGGTAATCCGGATATGCCTCTATCACGGACGATTGCCTATGAGTTGGGATACGATCAGGCTTTTATGAAATCCTATTTACTGCATCTGGCGGCTTATTACAAAGATGTGGATAATGAACAGGAGTGGACCAGATATCTCGATATTAGTGGTAAAGTGAACTATTACAAACTGACCACGAATTTATTTGAAGATATTCGCGGTTTAGAGGTTGAGATGACTAAAATGTACGGCGACTGGATAACCGGTAATGTTAACTTCGAATATCGGATTGGGACTTCTGGTTATTTTGGTGTCAAGCAATATAATCAGAATCCGGCTGATCAGAGAGAGTATCTGAAGAATAATCCTTATCAGACCAAACCCCGTCCGATCCCCAGAGTTAAAGCCAACCTTGATTTTCATACTCCCATCAATTTCGGGCCCCGTTTTGCAAATCAAAATCCGCTCGGTGGCTGGCATATGAATTTTTTAATGTCATGGCGTGAGGGAAACTATCTGACTTGGAATCCGCAGAGATACTCCGGAATAATATATAATTTTCAGTTTAAAAACTTCAGCAACATTAATTTAAAAATTTCAAAAGTCTTTAACTTTGACTGGATTAAAGTCAAAGTATTTGCCGATGTATCGAATCTGACGAACTTTAAATATTTCTCGAATAGTTCGTTCTGGGATATCCATGACTACAATTATTACATGTATTCGTTGCACCTGCCTAAAAGTAAAACAAAGAAATTGGGTTATAATAATTGTATTCCCGGAGATGATCAGCCCGGTGATTATCGCAAATCTGGGGCTGCTTTCCAGCCGATGGAATATGCTGCTGATTACACTAAAATTACTGATCCTGTTTCGCAAGTTATTTATTGGGATGCAATTACCGAAAATTACATGCAATTTACGGATGGTCAGTGGTCTGAGGTCAGCAAATCACGGATCGATAAACTCCTGGAAAATAAAGCCTATATCGATATGCCAAATCAGACGTTCTACACTTTTCTCAATCCGCGGGATATTTTCTTTGGTGTGACATTTACATTTGATTTTAGATAATTAATAAAAAAGGATATGTCATGAAGCAGATATCAAAAATTAAAATAAGTCTAATATTTCTAATCATTCTGATGAGTCCGACCGGTCTGTTTATAAAGACTGCGTATAGTGATGAATCCAAATGGATAGCGATCGGGATGCTCCATAATTGGTATTCCAGCGCTGGTTGTGAGATGGAGGTAGGCCGACGACATCTCATTCCAGATCAACAGGACGGATTAAGATGGCCAGCCTTGTTCGAGAACCAGGATATGCAGGCCGCTAAAGCATTATGGATTGGGGCAACCGATTACAATGATCCTACCACGGGACAGCACTTTGACTATAAGGTTGTCGATATTGGGACACGAGTCCTGGATGAGAGCAATGAAATTTTCCCCCAGAAATTCGTAATGATCGGAAAGACCAGCCATCCTGTGGTTACGGTCGATGGAACCCTGGCTTCGCATACAGTATATATGGATGAGGTTAACGAAATAGATCCCAGTCTTCCGGTCGATCGTGAAATTTTCAACACCGTCAATACCTCGATCGGAATTTCACTGAAGAGAACGATCTATGCAGTTAGTCAACAGTATCATGATAACTATTTCATTTATGACCACGTGTTTACCAATACGGGTATTTACAACAAAGCCGGAGCAACCAATCAACAACCATTGAACGATGTTATTTTCATGTGGCAATTTCGCTATGCAGTTAGCAGGTATGTGTCCGCTTATGGATACCAGTACGCGCCACAATCCGCCTCGTGGGGACATAATACTGTCAATGATATCCTTCATCCGTTTTATGGCGACGACATTCGGGCTATTTACGCCTGGCATGGGCTTCATTCCACCTACGGTTGTGATAATATTGGAGGTCCCAATATCGGTAGTACTAAAATCGCGCCTGATGGATTTCTGGGGGCCGCGCAATTTCCGGGTATAATTGTCCTCCACGCTGATGTATCTGCCACTGATAAAAATGACGACATGATGCAACCTTTTAGTACTCCCTATTTCAGTTCTGATGCAACTTTTACATCTGCAGGCTCTCATAGTCAGTTTAGTGCTTCCGGAATGGCAATCGAATATGGCGTGATGGCGCAAGGCATACCGGGCCAGACTCATGCCAAGAAAGTCGGCTCCGGTTTTGCTAATCTCTGGACACCCTCGGCCAGTGAAACCAATCCGGGAGGTTTTTCTCAAGCAATCGCCTTTGGTCCGTACGACATGGCGCCTGGAGATAGCATCCATATCGTATTCGCGGAAGGAGTCAACGGGTTAAGCCGGGATGAATGCAAACGAGTCGGGAATCAATGGTACAACCAAATCACACCCTATATCAAACCGGATGGTTCGACTGCCGCTAACAGGGACGATTTTAAAAATGCCTGGGTATTCACCGGTAAAGATTCCATCAGGAAGACCTTTATGCGGGCTAAGAGCAACTGGGAGAATGGCTTTAATTATGATACTCCGCCACCGCCACCTGAAACATTTACGGTAAACTCCGGCGGCGATCGGATCAGTTTGACCTGGTCAGCCTCCGCCGAAAGTTACCAGCATTTTGGAGGATATAAAGTCTATCGCGCAATTCATAAGCCCGATACGACTTTCGACCTGATTTACGAATGTGGCCAGGGCACGGACAATCCAGTTGTCAACCTGTATGACGATAAAACGGCTTTACGCGGATTTGATTACTATTATTATATCACTACTTATGATGACGGGATGGTGAACACCATTGATCCCGGCAGACTGATTGAGAGCAATCTATTCTGGACACGGACGACCGAACCAGCCTATTTGCGACGTGCAGCCGGAACAGCTCTTTCTCAGATTCGGATTGTCCCAAATCCTTATAATATCAGGGCGAAAGATTATCAGTTTGGAGAGAGTGCTCCTGACCGGATCATGTTCTTTAACATACCACCGAGATGCCTGATAAAAATCTTCACCGAATCGGGAGAGTTGGTCAACACGATCCAGCATACCAACAGGAGCGGTGATGAATCCTGGAATCTGATTACGAGTTCCCGTCAGGTGATTGTCAGTGGTTTGTATGTGGCCTACTTTGAAGTAACGGACGACTATGTTGATCCAAATACCGGCAACTTATTGTTTAAAAAGGGTGAATCAACTTTTCAAAAATTCATTGTGATTAGATAAAAACAGGAATTGTCATTAAAGTAAGGAGAACATATATGAAACTCAAAGAAATTACCTCAAAAATGAATATCATTACCATCGGCTTAATGATTTTACTTATGGTCGGGTGGATCATGAGATGCGAAAAATTTAATACGGCAGTTGGAGACCAGATCAGTGATGATGAATACGAAATGACTGAGATTGATAATCAGGCGGCTCATATCCTGGCTGATACGGTTATTTCGAAAAATGTTTATAAAAGTAAAAATAGTGCGGCATATGACACTCTTCAAATTTATTACAGTGTGTTATCGATAGGGAGTCATATAGATACCGTCGAAAGCCAGAAAAAAATGGGTTTGATAGATACTCTGATAGCCTGGCAGAATTTATCTCTGGATACCACCTCGCATGAGTATACCCTGACTATCGGAACTTTGACTGTAACCGTATCACAGGATTCAGCCATTTTATTATTTGATCCATTGATGACGAATGGCTTTCTGACAGAATTCAAAAAAGACTACCATATAATCCAGACTGCTTCAGTAACCGATTCGATCCCGATTGAAGATTATTCAACCGTCATTGATACCCTTTATGCAAGAAAATATAAGGTTGCGGTGGAAGATACGGCTTATCATATCATAACTTCCGCTCTTAACGATATGGCTGGTTTTACTTTGACAACCGGATCGAAGCAAGAATTCGTTTTCTACTTCACAGACTTTGTGTTACTGCGGATTTATGACGGAACCGGGCAGATTATTGAAGCTAAGTCAAATAACATCCCGTTAGAATTGATTGCGGGCTGTTTTAAGATTGAATCTGAAAAACCAACCCCGATCGTTAAAGCCCGCTATGCCTATGAATTAATGGCGAATACGAATTATCTGTTTATTATTGTTAAGAATGATCAAACCACGGACGACACTTTCAACTGTGCCATCTTAAGCGAATAAATGTAAAAGGATGGAGGAAAAATAATATGAGACGAAACACGTATATAATCCTCTGGTTGATTTTACTTATTACTCAGCCACTTTTCCCGGGAAATAAGAAATTGGCGCAAACTGGCTTAAAGTTCCTGAGTGTCGGTTCTGATGCACGGGGAGGTGGACTTGGCGATGCAGTGACGACTGTCGAAATGGGTTCCAGCTCGCTATTCTTTAATCCGGCCGGGATGGCTCGATTGACCACCCGCTTTGACGTGGCCGCCAGTCAGAATAACTGGTTTGCCGATATCAAGCATAATTCATACAGCGTAGCATTCAGACCTGCTTTAGGACAATATGGGGTCTTCGGTCTGACTTTCATGTCAGTCAATTATGGCAAAGTTCAGGGCACAATGGTCTGGGGCAACGATCAGGGCTTCATCGATACAGAAGTCCTTAGACCTACAGCATTTGCCGCAGGTCTTGGTTACGCCAAAGCCCTCTCCGATAAGTTTTCCGTCGGCGGTCAGATGAAAATTACCGGACAGTACCTGGGTAAAAGTATGGTGCCGGTCGGCGACGACAGTCTGGAAGTAAAACGTAACCAGGCAATCCTGACGGCTTTCGATTTCGGTACGATGTTCCGAACTGGTTTTAAGAGTCTGATCTTTGGAATGTCCGTCCGGAATTTCTCGAACGAGGTTAAATACGAGCAAGAAAGTTTTCAGCTACCGCTGACATTCCGAATTGGTTTATCGATGAATGTCCTCGATTTGTTGGATATCAAACCTGGTCTGATGAGCTGTCTGGCAACGATCGATGCGGTGCATTCGCGGGATTATCCTGAACAGATTAAGGTCGGTTTAGAATACAAACTCCTGGATATGTTTTCCGTGCGTGCCGGATTCATGGCTCCCAGTGATGAACAACATTATGCCTTTGGCTTTGGAATTCAAAAGTTAGGAGCGGCGATCGATTACGCTTATACACCTTTTGGAGTATTCGATAATGTTCAGAGGTTCACATTAAGGTTCGCGCTGTAATGAGTTTTTTTGGTGTTAACTTGACTGGAGATTAATTAATGCGGTATAATTATCTCGGACGGTTGCTGATTATCCATTTTCTGCTGTTTGAGTTTATACAGGCAGGCATAACCGGTAAAATTATCGGTACAATCACGGATGCCCAGAGTGCGGCTCCACTGGTCGGGGCTAACGTGGTAATTGAAGGAACGTCCATGGGTAGCGCCACTGACCTGCAAGGCAATTATGTCATTTTAAATGTACCACCGGGGACCTTTTTTTTGAAAGTCTCGATGATCGGATATAAATCTGCTCTGGTTAGAGATGTCGAAGTGACGATCAACCTGACCTCTACCGTTAATATACAGCTGAGCACGGTAGTTCTTGGAATGGAAGAGGTTGTCGTTGTCGCTCAGCGACCAGTAATCAGCAAAGATATTTCGAACAGTCAGATGAGTATTCAGACTGAAACTATTCAAGATATGCCGCTAACCACTGTGAAGGAGGTATTGGTATTGCAAGCCGGAATTGAATCAGGTGCTTCCGGTATTTGTATTCGCGGTGGTGATGCCAATCAGACCGTTTTCATGGTGGATGGCTTATCTATGAATGATGAGCGGACGAACAATCCCTACATGGCGGTTGCCCTGAGTTCTGTACAGGAAATCCAGGTTCAGACCGGTGGTTTTAACGCCGAGTATGGTCAGGCTCGTTCCGGCGTCGTAAATGTCGTCATGAAGGAAGGTGATCGGAATAAATATAGTGGTACTCTAATTTTCAATTATAGTCCGGCGTCTTCAAAACATTTTGGTCGTTCGGTATACGATCAGTACTCCTATTTCAACCGGCCTTTTTTTGATCCCGCGGTCTGCTGGGTCGGCACCGATAATGGTACCTGGGATACCTATACTCAGAATCAATACTACAAATTTGAGGGTTGGAATGCTGTCTCCGAAGCAACTCTCCAAGACAATGATCCTAATAATGATCTTACTCCGACAACTGCGCAACGGATATTTGAGTGGTATCATCGTCGTCAAGGCGATATTGAAAAGCCAGATTATGTGGTGGATATCGGTTTTGGAGGACCGATCCCATTGCTCGGTGAAAAGTTCGGTAATCCCAGGTTTTATTTGACCCACTACCGTCTGAAAGATATGTTTGTCATCCCACTCTCCCGGGACGCTTGGGATGAAAATCATACTCAGTTAAAGATCACGACTGACATCAATCCGACCATGAAATTAATGCTAAGCGGCTTATACGGTGAAGAATATTCGGTTTCACCTTATACCTGGACGACTACTCCGACCGGAAGATTATTGAGATTCCAGAGTGAAGTTGCCAACCTTACCGAGAGCACAAATCGCGGTATCGCTATTCCTTATATGCCAGGCTATTTCAGTCCCGGTTCCATTTTTCATCAAATGTACGGTGCGAAATTTACGCATACTTTAAACGCTCAATCACTATACGAAATCCATCTGCAGTATAAAACTACCCGGAACAACGTTCGTCAGATCGCTACCCGGGATACCTCAAAGATTTATGAGATCGTCCCGGGATATTTCCTAGATGAAGCACCTTATGGATATTCGGCTGACGGCACCAGTGGACCAGGGAGCGTGCACCTGGGCGGGTGGATGAATCTTGGACGTGATTCGACTGAGAATTCAACTTTTACTATTGGAGTTGATTATACCACACAGTTTAATCCTCACAATCAGATCAAAACCGGTATTGAATGGGTAATGAATGACTATGATATTAAATCTGGTACTTATAGTCCGGCCATGCCAAGCTGGACGCGCTGGATGATTTACACTGTCAAACCTTTTCGTTTGGGAGCATATTTCTTTGACCAAATGGATTACGATGGTTTTATTGCTAATCTCGGACTCCGTCTGGATTACTCGAATGGCAACACCAAAAAATATAAACTGAGTCAGTATAGTAAGTATTACAGTAGTGAATTAGGGGCGGTTATCGAAGAGGATGCTCCTTACCGGGATTCAAAAGCGACATTCGTAATCAGTCCACGGCTGGGTGTTTCTCACCCGATAACTGAAAATTCCAAATTGTATTTTAACTATGGTCATTACCGTTCCGAAGCCAGCTCTAACTATCGCTTTATGATCCAGCGTGAAATTTCCAACCAGGTAGCTTACATCAGCGATCCCGATCTGGCACTTGAAAAAACGGTCTCATACGAGCTAGGTTATGAGCAAGGTATTTTAGATATGTTGTTACTAAAGATTGCGGCTTATTATAAAGATGTTTCCATGCAACCGGGTTGGGTATTGTACAAAGGTTTGTCAAATGTGCGTTATTATAAAGCCGCCAATAACAACTATGCCGATATTCGTGGATTTGAATTCACTCTGTATAAACGCCTCGGTGACTGGATGACCGGTTTTATCAATTATACCTATGATGTCCGCAAATCGGGTTATTTTGGGTATTTGGAATATAATGAGGATCCACAGGAACAGCGTAATTATCTGCGTCAAAATCCGACCATGACACGGCGTCATCCGGCGCCATATACAAGATTGAGTCTGGATCTCCATTCACCGGATCGTTTTGGTCCCAAGTTGGTCGGTCAATACTTATTGAGTGGCTGGAAATTAAATATCCTGGCTGACTGGCGCGCTGGTCAATACGAAACTTTCAATCCCCAAAATCTTCCTGGTATCGTCGATGATATTCGCTGGAAGGATTGGCAAAATGTAGATATGCGTTTATCGAAAATATTGGTTTTCGGGTCGGTAAGCGTTCAGACCTATGTTGATATATCAAATGTTTTCAATTATAAATATATGAGTGAATCTGGTTTTGCCGATGCGTTTGACCGGCGGGCGTATCTCGAGACGCTGAATTTTTCATGGGAAGAAGGAGTCGAACATGGTCATGATCGGATCGGTGATTACCGACCAGTCGGTGTGGCTTATGATCCGCTCGAACCGAATCCCGATAACGATTCCGCGATAACCGCCCGGAACAAAGTCCGGAAGGAAAATAAATCTTACATTAACATGCCGAATATAGCGGAATTGACTTTTTTGAATCCTAGAGATATTACCTTTGGTGTGCGAGTTAGTTTTTAAATATGGTGAAGGAAGATAAATGAGCAAAAACAGTCGCCAATATAAAGCCATCGCTGGTCTGATAATCTTGGGATGGGTGACATTGACCCTGGCGCAGGTGCCCGGTGGTAAAGAGAAAAAAATCCGGATCGGTCAGTTACAAAACCAGTTCACAGCCTGTGGCTTTGAAAGGGCTTTCACCGGGACAGAATATATTGGCATGAAGTGGCCGGCAGACTATTTTTTACAAGATAACTCTGTGATTGAACGTGCCTGGATCAGTTCGGAAAATTTCACGGATTCCAAGAATAAAGACTGGGAAAAATATGGTGTCTACTTTGATGAAGGCACCGTAAATGTGACTACTTTCCCGGTAGTCCACGAACAGATTGCTCGTTTTGCACCGCCGAAGGTATACGTTGATGGGATTGATATAACCGCCCCATTCGCCGATGAAGTCGATCTTGTCGATCAGATGATCGTACCAGACCGGATTATTAATAACGTAGTCAATACGATTATGGGACTGACTCTGCGGCGGCGGATTTTCGCTTTCAGTCAGCAGTATCATGACGATTATTTCATCAAGGAATATACTTTCACGAATACCGGTAATATCGATTACGATGATGAAATCGAATTGACCGCACCCCTGACCGGTGTCCGGATTGGATGGAGCACTCGATACAGTACCGCCCGGGAAGGCGCTACGAAATATGACAACCAGCAATCTTGGGGAAAATTCAGCTGGGTAACCAAACGGGGTGAGAACTACTGGCAACATGCCAGCGAGCATATCACTGAAGCCGCACCAATCGTTGATTGGTTGAGGGTCGCCATCACCTGGGCCGGGCAGTCCGATCGTCGCCCCGAATGGGATAATATTGGTGCTCCCGATATTGAAAGGAATGGTCGCCTTTGCTCACCGCAGTTTGCCGCCATCGGCGTCATCCATGTCGATAAGTCGGCTACTGATAAAAACGATGATCCTTCTCAACCGTTTTTAATGGGTTGGCACGCCTCTGATGCGGTTATTGGTATTTCAGATCAGCTTAATCCAAATGATCTGCAAGGCATGAAACGTCTTTATGAATTTCTAAGGGGAAGTGCCTATCCGACTGCTGGCAACGGCAACACCAACCGTTTCTGGGAAACTTACACCGGCGGCGATATCCTTGACAAGCGCTCTCCCTTTCTGATTCATAATGATGTGGGTGGCACCAGTATCTGGATTACTTACGGTCCGTTTGATATTCCACATGATTCCAGTATTACGATCATTGAGGTCGAAGCGATCAATGGTCTCGACCGAAAACATTGTGAAGAAATCGGTGCCCGCTGGCGAAAAGCTTATAAAGATGCGAATGACAAGGGACCTTTTACCTTGCCACAAGGTACGACGACAAACAAGGACGAGTATAAAAACACCTGGTTTTATACCGGGATGGACTCGATCCTCGAAACAGTCGGTCGCGCCAAGCGCAATTTTGATCTGAATTATCGCATTCCCCAACCACCACTCCCGCCTTCAAAAGTCGAGGTCAATTCCGGTGGTGACCGCATTACTATCAGCTGGGATCCGAGTGTCTCTGAAAGCGATCCAGCCTTTGCCGGCTATAAGATTTTCCGGGCAGTCAGTAAACCGGATACTCTCTATCAGGAGATTTACAGCGGTGGTAAAGGTGTCTATCAATATGATGACACCTCCCCGGTCCGAGGATTTGCTTATTACTACTACGTTATTGCATTTGACGATGGAAGCAACAATACGACCGGTGAGGCTAATCCGACCGGGTCCTTATCCAGTAGTCGATTTTATACCAAGACGACCGAACCTACCTATCTAAGACGCCCACCAGGTAGATCACTTAAAGAAATCCGTATCGTGCCGAATCCTTTTAACATTAAAGCCAAGGACCTGCAATTTCTTGATGAAACCAACAAAGTCATGTTTTATAATATACCGGGACAATGCATTATTAAGGTTTATACCGAGCGGGGTGACCATATCCAAACAATTCACCATACCAACGGTTCCGGTGATCAGGCCTGGAATTTATTGACCTCTTCCCGACAAACGGTGGCGAGCGGGATTTATATCGTTTATTTCGAGGTTATCAAGGATATCTATGACATTGCGACCGGCGCCCTGGTATATAAAAATGGTGAAACGACAACCCGGAAATTACTCGTAGTGCGATAGAAGCAGAATGATTGGAATTTGGATGATAGCAAAGGGAAAAAATATATGAGGCGAACGTTATTCACCGGTATGATCTTTATTATCATAACGCACCTGGCTCAGGCCGGAGATTTGAAGTTGGCGCAGACGGGATTTCAATTTTTAAGTGTTGGATCGGATGCGCGCGGCTGTGCCCTGGCGAACGCGATGACGACCCGGGAGTTTGGCAGTGGGGCTTTGCAGTATAATCCGGCCGGGATGGCACGCATGAAGCAAAAACTTGACCTGACGATCAGCCAGAATAACTGGATCGACAATATTAAGTACAACGGATTCAGTTTGGCAGTCAGTCCCTCCGGTGGTCGCTATGGTGTAGTTGGTTTGTCATTCATGGCGGTTGACTACGGGGAAGTACAGGGAACGATGGTTTGGGGCAATGACCAGGGATATATTGATACGGAAATAATGCATCCGGGTGCCTTCAGTGGTGGAATCGGTTATGCGAAGACGTTGACGGACAAGTTCGCAGTAGGCGGTCATGTCAAGGTCGCCGGTCAACAGTTGGGCAATAATCTGATTCTGACGGGAGAAGGCGGAGACAGTCTGAAGGTCAAGGAGAATGTCCTGGTGACGACCGCCTATGATTTTGGGACGATCTATCAGACCGGATTCAAGAGTTTGGCCTTTGGGATGTCGGTGAACAATTTCAGTCGTGAGGTCAAGTATGAGCAGGAGAATTTTGAGTTGCCGTTGACTTTCAAGATCGGGCTCAGTTTTGATCTCATGGACTTGATGCCGACACTGGGAGAGCATAATGACCTGCTATTGAGCGTAGATGTTTTGCATCCGCGCGATTATCCGGAGCAGATGAATATCGGTTTGGAGTACCGGTTGAAGGAATTGCTGGCAGTGCGCTGTGGTTACATGGTGGTGAGTGATGAGCAGAACGTCTCGTTTGGCTTTGGTTTGCAGAAGTACGGCCTGGGAATCGATTATGCTTATGCTCCGTTTGGAGTGTTTGATAATGTGCAGATGTTTACCCTTAGATTTATTTATTAATTATTGGAGTGGTAGATGAAGAAGTATCCGCTCATTTTAATAGCTTGTATTATTGAGTTGCTTTGTGTTTTGGTTTTTGCCGGTAACACTGGTAAGATCAGTGGCCTGGTCACGGATGCCCAAAGCGGGGCGTCGCTGGCCGGTGCGAACGTACTGATTGAAGGGACATCAATGGGAAGCGCCGCCGACCTGAACGGCAACTATGTCATTTTAAACGTCATGCCCGGTACGTGTACCCTTAAAGTTCGCATGATCGGGTACAAGTCGGTTACCATTACCAACGTGGTTGTCAACATGAACCTGACAACTACGATCGATGTTCCGATGACTACGGAAGTTCTCGGGATGGAAGAAGTTGTCGTAGTAGCCAGACGTCCGGTGGTGGTAAAAGATATTGCCCATAGCCAATATAATATCGAATCCAAGACTATTTCATCCATGCCGGTTTTGGAGTTGAGTCAGGTAGTTGGCTTACAGGCGGGCGTGAGCGGTTTTTCGGTTAGAGGAGGCGCAGAACGACAGACTGCATTGATCGTTGACGGATTTGTTATGAGCGATGAACGGTCTAATAAACCAGTAACCTCGATCAGTCTCACTTCGATCAAAGAAGTTCAGGTTATTACGGGCGGTATGGCGGCCGAGTACGGCAATGCGCGCTCGGGAGTGATTAACGTGGTCACTGCAGAAGGAAAGCGCAACCGATATAACGGAATTATTAATCTGATTTATCATCCCGCGGCCGCGAAACATTTTGGCATCTCGCCTTATGCGGAAAAATCTTATTTTAATCGCGTCTACTTTGATCCTGACGTCTGCTATACTGGTACATCCAGCGGCGCCTGGGATCTTTGGAGTCGTAAGCAATATCCTACTTTTGAAGGATGGAATGCCCTATCGCAAGCCACCTTGAAGGATAATGATCCAGCCAATGATCTCGCACCCGAGGCCTTACTGCGGCTCTATCGTTGGCAACACCGGCGTCAGGGTGATATAAAAAAAGCCGATTATGTTGCCGACGTCGGTCTGGGTGGGCCGATCCCGATAATAGGACCAAAGCTTGGTGACATGCGGTTTTATTTTACTTATTCCAACTCCCGGGATATGTTGATCGTTCCACTATCACGGGACGCCTATTATGATCAAGTCGCTCGTTTAAAAATAACCACAGATATTTCTCCTAAAATGATGCTGACTTTTACTGGCCAATACAATGTCAATCAGTCGGCAGTTCAATATGAATGGACAACTACACCAACTGGCGATGTCCTGCGTTCCGATTACACTATTGCCAGTCTCACCAGCTCGACTAAAGAGCTGTTGTATGTACCGGGGCGGTTTAGTCCGGCCGACATATACAATACTATGTTGGGTGTTAAAATTAATCATATCCTCAGCGCCAGGACCTATTATGACGCTGTATTCCAGTATGATCGTCACCGCTATAATACCTTTCAGATGAGTTTAAGAGATACATCGAAAGTATACGAAATCGTAGACGGCTTATATGTTGACGAAGCACCATATGGTTATTGGGGATATGGCACTTCTTCCATCGAAGGCCTGCGTACCGGCGGGTGGATGAATCTGGGGCGTGACTCAAGCATCGTTTCGACTTATCGCTTTAATTACGATCTGGTCAGTCAGCTCAATCCTGCCCATCAGCTTAAGACCGGTGTTAATATGGTTATTAATGATATGAATATTAATTCATCGACGGTCAATCCCGGAATGTCAACCTGGAACCGTACGCAGGTTTATGAGGTATTTCCCTACCGGTTAGGAGCTTATATAAATGATAAAATGGAGTACGAAGGCTTCATCGGAAATATCGGCCTGCACCTTGATATTTCCAATTCGAATACCGATGTCTATCAACTACAGGAATATGATAAGTACTATAAATCCGGCTACGGATCGACGCTGGAAGATTCAGCCACAACCAAGAAGTCGAAAATCAGTACAACTCTCAGTCCGCGTTTAAGTGTCTCTCATCCGATCACTGAGAATTCAAAACTATATTTCAATTATGGCCATTACCGTTCAGAACCTGCTTCCACCTATCGTTTCAGGATTCAAAGGGAAGCCAACGGACTCGTGACCTACCTTGGAAATCCTGATCTGGCAATGGAAAAAACTGTCTCCTACGAGCTCGGTTATTCTCACAATCTCTTTAATCAGGTGTTATTAAATTTGGCGGCTTACTATAAAGATGTCACCAGTCAGATTAATTGGGTTTATTATCAGAATATCAATAGTTCGGTTCAATATTACAAAGCCGAGAATAACAACTATGAAGATATTCGCGGATTTGAAATTACCCTTGATAAACGCACCGGAACCTGGTTGACCGGATTTATAAACTACACGTATATGATCAGTTCTTATGGTTACTTTGGGATTCAGAAATATTTCCAGGATCCCAGCACCCAGCGCACCTATCTGATGGATAATCCCTATCAGACAAAACCCCATCCGCAACCCTACGCGAGGGCTAATTTCGATCTGCATGCGCCTATGCAATTTGGTCCGCGTTTTTATGGTTTCTACCCGTTCGGAGGCTGGAATTTAAATGTCCTGACAACCTGGACGCAAGGTGCATATGCGACCTACAATCCGAATTATGTGCCGGGATTGATCAATAATGTTCAGTGGCGAGATTCATGGAATTTCAGCACGAGAATTATTAAAAATCTTACTTTTAAAAAATTCCAGATTCAGGCTTATATCGACATTATCAATCTATTTAACTTGAAGTATCTTAGCTATGCCGGTTTTACCAGTAATCAGGATTATCTGGAATATATGGCTTCGCTCCATTTTGATTATGAGGAAAGCATTGAAAACGGGCATGATCGCGTCGGTGTGTATCGTCAACGCGGGGTCGAATACGTGCCCATGCAGGAGACGAATGATTATACATCTCTGAAAACTCCGGATGCCCGTGTTCTCTATTATGATCAACCAACCGGTCAATACCTCCAGTATAGCGATGGCGCCTGGGAAGTACGCAATGAAAGCTGGGTCAAGAAAGAAATTCTCGACAAGAAAGCCTATATTGATATGCCGAATAACACCTCATTTACGTTTCTCTATCCGCGGGAAATTAAGTTTGGTATAAAGATCACCTTTTGAGTAATTGGAATAGAAATTATGAATAATCAGCAGAAACTGAAGATTGGATTGATGCTTGGATTGTTTGTTGCGACCGGCATCGCCCAGGTTGATGAGAATGAAATGCGCTATTTCCGGATCGGGTCGCTTCAGAGTCAGATCAGTTCCTATGGTTCGGAACGCGGCTGGAATAATATTTGGTACGAAGGGTTACGGTGGCCAGCGGATTACCTTAAGCAGGATAATTCGGTTATCAAACGCGCCTGGATAACTTGCAAAGATTTTACGGATGCAAACGGTCGCCATTTTGATTTCTGGGCTATGTCGATTGTCAAAGCCTGGGCTAAATATTCGCTATTTCCCGTCACCTTGAAGCAGACCAGTAAATTTGAAATCCCATCCATATTTGTGGATGGAAATAATCTGGTTGCGGCTTTTACAACCGATGTAGATGATATCGATCCGAATCAGATTGCTGATCGGGTAATCCTGAATGTCGTCAATACTTCCGCCGGAATTACCATGACCCAGAAAGTGTACGTATTCAGTCAACCTTACCACGATAATTACATAATCAAGGAGTTTACTTATACAAATACCGGTTATGTCGACTTCTCACCGGTTCAGGTCCTGAACGATACAATCCGCGATTTTCGAGTTGGTTGGGGGACACGTTATCAAGGCGGTCGGGAAGGCGCCGAAGTCAACGATGGTAATCAAACCTGGGGTAAATATACCTGGGTGACTATACGGGGAGAGAACTATTCCCATGCTAATCAGCAATTAACTGAAGCCGATGGACCGGTTAGCTGGCTCAGATGTGCGATCAGCTGGTTCGGACAATCTGATCGAGTGACGACCTATGATAATATCGGCGGTCCGTATATTACCCGTGACGGACGACTGGCTTCACCACAATTCGTCGGCACTGTCATTCTGCATGTTGATCGCAGTGCCACTGATAAATCGGATAATCCGCTTCAGCCGGCAGTTCTGGGTTGGCACGCCGGGGATACTTATCCGGGTCTTAACGATCTCTCCTTGAGTGATGTGCCTAAAATGAGCCAGATCTATGATATGATGTCTGGTACTCCTTTTGGAACTGGCATGGGAGGCACTTCAACTATTGGTGGCGCTAATCAAAATGGCCGCATGTGGGAAAAATATACCAGCGCTGATATTTTGAATCGGCTCGTACCTTACACCGTTCATGGTGACGGAGGTGGCACCAATCAATGGATTTGTTATGGTCCCTGGGATTTGGCTCCTGGTGAGAGCGTGACAATAGTTGAAGCCGAGGCTGTAGCCGGTCTGAGTCGTCCGATGTGTGAAACAGTCGGTCGGGCCTGGAAGAAAGCCAAAGATGATCCTAACAATAGCTATAGCGCTACCTGGCCGGATCAATCAGTTGCTGGAATTAAGTACAGCGATCAATCAGCCGATCGTTATAAAAACCAGTGGTTTTATACTGGTATGGATTCACTATTACTGACCTTTAGTCGCGCCAAACGAAACTATGACGCCGGCTTTGGGATTCCGCAATCGTCGGCTCCTGCCCTTTATTTCAGTGTCGAATCCGGTGGAGATCGGATAAAACTGTCTTGGGGCGCCAGTCCTTCAGAGGCAGAAACTGATTTTGTTGGCTATCGCATCTATCGCGGTATAGGTCGCCCGGATACCGTGTTCCAATATCTGGCCGAAGTACTCAAAGGAACCCATGAGTACAGCGACATGAGCGCCGTCCGTGGTTATTCCTATTACTATCATTTGGTCTCGGTCAACAACGGCTCCAACAACGCCAATGGAGTTTGTAATCCGACTGGCCGACTGGAGAGTGGCCGTTTTTATTCGCGCACAACCGAACCGGCTTATTTAAGGCGTCAACAGGGAGTGTCATTTAAAGATGTCAGGGTGGTACCAAATCCATTTAATCTAAAAGCTAGTGAACTGCAATATCCTAATCAAAAGGATAAAATCATGTTTTTGAATATTCCGGGACGGTGTGATATTAAAATATTCACCGAGCGGGGTGACCATATCCAAACCATTCATCATACCAATGGTTCAGGTGATGAACCCTGGAATTTGCTGACTTCCTCACGGCAAGTTGTGGTCAGTGGTTTGTATATTGCCTACATTGAGGTCACTGATGATATTAAGGACATGAATACCGGCGAACTCATTTGGAAAAAAGGTGAACATACGACCCGTAAAATCCTGATTGTCCGTTAGACTGTTTTAGGAGCCATGTGATGATTCAAACCAGGAACAGAAAGAAACAAATAAGATACGGCATTGCGTTGATCATATTCATCACGATCAGTATCCTTCAGGCCGGAGATGTGAAGTTGGCGCAGACGGGATTTCAGTTTTTGAGTGTCGGATCGGATGCGCGCGGCTGTGCCCTGGCGAACGCGATGACGACCCGGGAGTTTGGCAGTGGGGCTTTGCAGTATAATCCGGCCGGGATGGCGCGCATGAAGCAGATGCTTGACCTGACGATCAGCCAGAATAACTGGATCGACAATATCAAGTATAACGGTTTTAGTTTGGCAGTGAGTCCCTCCGGCGGCCGCTATGGCGTGGTAGGCCTCTCATTTATGACAGTCGACTACGGGGAAGTGCAGGGAACGATGGTCTGGGGCAATGACCAGGGATTTATTGATACGGAAATGCTGCATCCGGGCGCCTTCAGTGGGGGACTCGGTTATGCGAAAACATTGACGGACAAGTTTGCGGTAGGGGGGCATGTCAAGGTCGCCAGCCAGCAATTGGGCAATAATCTGATATTGACGGGAGAAGGCGGAGACAGTCTGAAGGTCAAGGAGAATGTCCTGGTGACGACAGCCTATGATTTTGGGACGATCTACCGGACTGGCTTCAAGAGTTTGGCCTTTGGGATGTCGGTGAACAATTTCAGTCGCGAGATCAAGTATGAGCAGGAGAATTTTGAGTTGCCGTTGACCTTTAAGATTGGATTATGTTTTGATCTGATGGACTTGATGCCGGGGCAGGGAGGGTCTCAGGACTTGCTATTGAGCGTAGATGTTTTGCATCCGCGCGATTATCCGGAGCAGATGAATATTGGTTTGGAGTACCGGCTGAAGGAATTGCTGACGGTGCGCTGCGGTTACATGGTGGTGAGTGATGAGCAGAACGTCTCATTTGGCTTTGGTTTGCAGAAGTACGGCCTGGGAATCGATTATGCTTATGCTCCGTTTGGAGTGTTTGATAATGTACAGATGTTTACCCTTAGATTTGGACTTTGAAAATAAAATGATATTTATATTGACAAATCAGATGAAAATAATTAAACTTTCAATAGGAGTTGTATGATGAGAAGAAATTTACTGATCGTCCTTGTTACCGTAGCGACCCTGCTGGCGATCAGCGGTTGCGAAAACGATTATCCGCCGAGTCCCTGGAATCCTATTGATCCCGGGAAACCTAACGGGGTGATTACTTCGATTTCACCGGCTGATACGGCTTTTGAAGGGGTTGGAATTATCGAAATTACTGGTCAGAACTTTTCGAGCGTTGCCGACGAAAATATCGTTTTCTTCAACGCTGAGAGAGGTATCGTGCTGAATGCAACACCAACTTTGTTGACTGTGCAGACACCGATTGTCACTACGATTCCGACACAGAACTGGCTCGATTCGATCAAAATAAAACTTGCTCCACAGGGTGTCTATGAATTTGGCGAGTACCTTAATCCGGATAGCACTTACCATCCTTATCGTCTGAAAAAAGCCGCGATCGAATACGGCAGTTATGATGCTTCAGACAAACCACATGCGCTCGACTGTGATAGTACGGGTGCACTCTATGTAGTTGGCGAATCGAAAATTATTTACAAAATTGTCCCCAATGGAGTTTATGGCTTTACAAAGACAACTTATTGTTCCAATACCGGCTTTGCTATTATTACCGGTTTAAAAATTGGACCTGGCGGCAGGCTATTCTATTTGCGAAAAGAAAAGAATATTTATGTTGTTCCTGCCGGTGGTGGCGCAAAAAGCGAGTTTATTAAAGTCAGCAGTAAGGTCATCGATTTAGACTTCGATCAAAACGGTACTTTATTTGCCGCAGGGATAGACTCAATTTATGCCGTCAATACCAATGGAACACCAAGAAGCAAGGGTGTTGCTGAGTATAAAGATTTTACTATCGTATCAGTTCGAGTGTATGATAATTATGTATACGTTGCCGGAACTTACAAAGGGACTGATCCTGTGATTGCAAAAAAAGGTATTTGGCGTAATGCTATACTAAATACAACCGGTGCCTTAGGACTTCGTGATGAAGTGTATGATTGGACTGATTATGTAGGTGTAAATGGCCCGGATATCCAGTCAATAACGTTCGATGAAGATGGTGATTTGTATATTGGAGCTAAAGAGTCTTATGTCACTGTTGGATCTGCCAGTAATTATGTTAAAACCACAGCGATCTCAATTTTACAAAAGGATACTCAGACTATTGAACCGTTATATGATTTGATATTATCACCACCGGTTACTTATATGTCTTGGAATAACCAGAATTATATTTATTTGGTGCGACTGACAGATTTAGAGACGGCAACTGGCGCTCCAAAAATTCGGATTTTAAGAGTTGATGTAAACAAGCGTGGTGCGCCATATTACGGTCGCCAATTATAATGAGACTTAGTAATCATTTCTATATGCATAGGAATTAGCAAATTGAAGGTAATCTTAATTAACGAAAGGAGAATTGTATGAAGAAATTGTTAGAGTTAGCAAGTGGAAAATACTTAAAATTAAACGAAAGGAGAATTGTATGAAGAAATTGCTAATTGTTTCCTTGTTGCTGGCTGTGTTTGTGACTTTTTCATGGGCTCAGGTCTGGACATGGGAGTCGGATTTTGCGACGAACACTCAACCGCATGGTGTTGTCATTACTCCTGATGGAAAAATCTGGATAGGCTATTATGCCTATACTGATTCAGTCTTAAAAGCCGGAGGATCGACTTATATGAAGACAGCGCCAATCTGGATTTATGACGATGAATCGGACACAGAACCCACAAAGTTGACCTTCATTACCATTAGCGGCGTGACAGATACTTTAGCGAGTTGGTGCCGCGGTCTCTCTCTTGACAATAATGGAAATGTCCTGTTCTCAGGCAATCAGGTACTGTATCGGATCAACTATCAAACCCTCGAAGGCATGCAAAAGTACATGTATCCGACTGCCGGTTCGCTTACCTCAGCCGCCGTCGATGAGAATGGATATGTATTTATAGGCAGAGTAAGTAAGGGCCAACCTTTGATTATTTTGGATGAGGATTTTGCGGTGGCTGGATACGTCACTGATACGCTCAAAACTCTTCAAAGAAGTTTACTCGTTTCCAAGGACGGGAAGGATGTTTATGTTCCTACCATTTATAGCGGAGTTAATGGCATCAGACATTTTCATGGTGCCGACGGCCCTGGTGGCGATTATGTACTGGTTGATACGATTGGAACCGTTTTCACCGATACAAACGCAACAGTTGCCGAACATGTTATGACGGGACAGGCTGCTGATTGGGATGCCAACGGTCTGATGTGGGTCGGAACTTACTGGGACGTTGGAGTGAAGGATTTCATGGGCTGGTACGCTCTCGATCCGACCCAAGAATGGGCTATCGTAGACACAATCGGACATAGTCTGGGCAAGTTTGTGAAGGGTGGTCCTGTAGGCGGTGGCGCTTATTATTCTCCACGCCATCTCGCTTTTTCGGCTGATGGTAAGACAGCTTTCATCAACGATTTTGATGGTGGCGTAACCATGAAATTCACGAATGCCAATCCGAAAGGTCCCGGTAGCACTCCGATACCGTTAACAGACTTGGTTAGCGTGGGTGTCAGGGAAGAGGATGGTCGGAAAGTACTCGCAGTTAGTTTCAAACTGCATCCTAATTTCCCGAATCCGTTCAACCCGACTACCACCATACCTTTTGAAATTCGGAACGAGAATCTGGTGAAATTGACGATTTATGATCTGCTCGGCCGCGAAGTTGCCACATTGGTAAATGAGAAACTGTCGGTCGGTCCGCACAGCTATCAGTTTGACGCCAGTGGTTATGCTTCCGGTATGTATATTTACCGTCTGGAAGTCAATGGCCAGCAGGTATCCAGGAGCATGATTTATCTGAAGTAATCTTTCGCGACATCTTGCGCTTTACGAAAGGTCGGCTTTCAGCCGACCTTTCGGTTTTTTCTGAATTAGGTAGATTGAGTTGTTTGTATGGAGTGCGTCAACCGAGTTGACGCTTTCGACGAAGTCGAAAGAACCTTCTCGATTTGA